>JACDBO010000383.1 GCA_013694885.1 Chloroflexia bacterium
CTGCCCGACGGTGCCTTCGTGCTGCACGAGGGCGCGCCTCATCTCATGCAGGCCGATTCGCTGCTGTGGTGGTCGAATGCGGGCTACGTCGAGCGGAACTCACGACCGCCCGGCGTCACCACTCGACTCCTCACGCCGCCGTCGTTGCTCGGGGTCCTGCGCACCGACTGGAAACCGCTGGTCCCGTTGCTACACCCCTCGGCACACGCTCTGAGGACGGTGTAGCGGGGCAGCTACCACCACTTCCCCTGGGTCGTCGGCCTCGACGGATGGGTCACCCTCGCTTCAGCGACTCAGGCGCACGGGCCGATGATGTTGACGAAACAGGACGCCTCGGAGCGCGTGCACGACAGCCCCGGTATCCCAATCGCCGCCCCGGCTTACAGAGCCGCGATGAGTTTCTTCCCGTCGGCCGGTCATACATGGCGAGACCGAAAAGCCCGATCGGGTTTGCTCGATAACAAAGGAGTTGATCGTGCAGTCTTCGCCAGCCACCACCTCCACTATCTCGATTTCGCGGCTGCGCACCGATCTGAAGGGTCGGGAGATCGGGCCCGACGACGCCGGGTACGACGACGCGCGCACGATCTTTCCCGGCGGGATCGACCGCCGGCCGGCGGTCATCGTCCGACCTGCAGACGCCACCGACGTCGCTCACGTCGTCTCGCTCGCTCGCGAGACGGGGCAAGAGCTGGCCGTTCGTAGCGGCGGTCACAGCATTTACAGCGTTTCCGAAGGAGGCATAGTGCTCGACCTCTCGGACATGAAGGAGCTGCAGATCGACGTCGAGGCGCGCACCGCGTGGGCCGAAACGGGATTGACCGCCGTCGAATACACCACCGCGACGGGGGCCCACGGCCTGGCGACAGGCTTCGGCGACACCGGCGCGGTCGGCATCGGAGGGCTCACGCTCGGTGGCGGTGTCGGGTACCTGGTGCGTAAGCACGGGCTCACCATCGATGACCTGCTGGCGGCGGAGATCGTGACGGCGGACGGCGAACTGCGCCGGGTAGACGCCGAGACGCATCCCGACCTCTTCTGGGCGATCCGTGGCGGCGGCGGGAACTTCGGGGTCGTGACCCGCTTCCAGTTCAGGCTGCACGAGGTCGACACGTTCGTGGGCGGCATGCTGTTCCTGCCGGCCACGCACGACGTCATCCACTCGTTCATCGCCGAGGCGGAGGCCGCTCCCGAGGAGCTCTCGGCGATCGCCAACGTCATGCCGGCGCCGCCGATGCCGTTTGTGCCGGAGGAGCATCACGGCCAATTGATCGTGATGGCCATCATGGCCTACGCCGGCGACGCGGAGGTCGGCGAGCGTGCTCTGGCGCCCTTTCGGGCGCTGGCCACACCGATCGCAGACATGGTGCGACCGATGCCCTACGCCGAAATTTATCCGCCGGACGAGGAGAGCTACCACCCGATCGCCGCGGGGCGAACCATGTTCGTTGACACCGTCGATCGGAGCGCCGTGGAGACGATCGTCGACCGGCTGCAGGCCTCGACTGCTTCGATGGCCGTCGCGCAGCTGCGCGTGCTCGGTGGGGCGATGGGTCGGATTCCGGACGAGGCCACCGCGTTCGCCCATCGCGGGCGACGGATCATGGTGAACCTGGCAGCCCTCTACGAACTTCCCGAGGATGCAGCCGCTCATGAAGCATGGGTCGCAGACTTCGCGGCGGCGCTCACTGAAGGTGATGCGAGCGGGTACGTCAACTTTCTCGGCGACGAAGGCGAGGCGCGCGTACGCGCGGCCTACCCGGGATCGACCTGGGACCGTCTGACGGCTATCAAGCGTCGTTACGATCCGGCCAATCTCTTCCGGCTCAACCAGAACATCCCACCGACGAGCGAAGTGGCCGTCGGGTGAGTGTGACGTTGAATAGGTTGTTTCAACGCTTCGACTAGGCTGGAGACCACCAACATCCGTGGCGTTCTCTTTTCAGGAGTTCAGACTTGAAGGCGTCCCAGGATGACTGCCCGATCTCGATCACGAGATCCCTCTCGTATGTCACGGAAAAGGTGAAGCGACGCTCCATGTCGTCCGCATGATCGCCCTCATCTCGCGCTGCGAAAGCACCTGCGAAGTGAGGGCCCACCACGGCAACGACCCATTCGCCGCGGAGCGGATCGTCGGCGTCGAGCACGGGCCCCTGACGCCCCTTGCAGGAAACGGATCCATGCCCATGCCTAGCGAAGCTTCGCCTCAGAGCTACAAGTTGTAGCTGTACCCCCCGGCACCCGAGCTCGCTTGCGACCGCATGGCGAACGCCGTGGAGCCGGGTCGAGGGATGCAACACGGCCTGTGCGACCGAGGCGCTTGAAGGCGAGCGTGCCGTCCACCCTGGGCTTTCGCCGCCAGCGCATTTTGCCCACCGGCTGCGAGTCATTGCCCGCTTGCTCCGTGCCTGCTCTGTTCTGGCGACTGGCCCCAGACGAGCTATACGGTTGCTGCTACCCAGCTGGAGTAAATAGGCAACCTGCGCGTCCTTACAGGTGGCCTATTATTTGCAGGACTGCCCTGTGTATAATGGCGTTCCTGCATCTCTGCTCAGGAGAACGAATTGCCGCAGAAATCGTCGATTGCAATCGAACGGGAGGTCGCCCACCGGCTTCCAGAGGTCCTCGCTGACCTTCTGGATGAGGAGCCGCTTGCCCTCGAACGTGAGGCTCAGCCGGGCCGCCCCGGAGTGGACTTCAGTATCATAGACTCGCACGGCCGTAATTGGCTGATCGAGGTCAGGTCCTCCGGCCGCCCGGGTCGCATTCTCGATGCCGCGGAGCAGCTCCGAAACTACGCTGACGAAGAAGGAATTCCGCTACTCGTCGTGCCATACATGTCGGAGGCGGGAGCACGCGCCGCG
>JACDBO010000455.1 GCA_013694885.1 Chloroflexia bacterium
GTCCCAACATGCGGGCCCGTCCAACTCCCGAGTTCCGTGCCTTCGCTCGCCGCGTGATCGAGGCCGGGGCAGATGTGTTCATTGGCCATAGCGCCCACGTCATCCAGGGGATCGAGGTCTGGCGAGGAAAGCCGATTCTCTACGACGCGGGCGACTTCATCGACGACTACGCGGTCGACCCCGAGTTGCGCAACGATCGCTCAGCCCTGTTCCTGCTCCGGGTCGCCCCGTCAGCGATTGAGCGCGTCGATCTGGTGCCGGTCCAGATCGGCCGCTGCCAGGTCAACCGCGCTCGGGAGCCGGAGCGCAGCTGGTTCGCGCGCCGGGTGCTCGGGCTCTGCGCTGAACTCGGGACCGATGTCCTGGACGATGGGGATCGTCTCCGCGTTCGGCTGCCAGGCATCGGGTGACGAGGTACTGATCATCTGACAGACGGCCTTACCTATTGATGGCTCAGCGTGTTGAAAAAACACCTGGGGTCGCCCTGCCGGCCCGGGCGGGTGGGACGATACCGCCGAGATCGCGCGTCAGGTCCGGACGGCTGCCAGCTGACCGGGCGGCTTGGCGAGGCCGATTGAAGAAGATCACCGGGTCGATGCTCGGCCGGGCGCATTCGGCGTAGAGATTCCGCGCCCATTCCCGAACAAAGCCGAGATCGAGCGCGGCTTCCAACTGGCGGTAGACGTGGTCGGCGGGGATCAGGGCCTCGAGCGAGACGGCGATTGGCTCGTCGAGGCGGCGGGGCTTGGGCGGGCCGCGCATCGGCGGATTCCGGTGTGCGGGCCGAGTGCTGTCAGCTCCGCGAGTCTACCGCCCCCGCGACGGCCCCGGCCGTTTGTCAACACGCTGGGTTCTCATGGGAACCACGGAGGGTGCGGCGAGGTCGACCTGAGGCGATCTGCCCCCAGCGTTTGATCTCGGCAGGGTGAGCGTCCGATCGCGAGCTGCTGCCTAGAATCGCCAACGGGTTGGGCTGAACGCGCCTGCGCTCCCGACCCCCTGCTCCGTCCCGGCGATGCCGGCGAGACCGCAGACCGTCGTCGGCGTGAGTTCGAACACCGCGTACGGGGGCGGTCCGGCGGTCGGTGCGTTCGGGCCGACGACGCCGCCGTCGCGCACCTCCAGCGGCCAGTCCATCTGCGAACCGTAGGCATCGGCCACGCGGTGGAGCGTGGCTTCGGCGGTGACCTTCCGGGCATCCCCTTCGAGGATGACATCGAGGGCGGGGAGCGCGGTGCTGCTGGCGGCAACCACGCATCGCGGATCGCCCGCGAGGTTCTTGCCCTTGCGCGTCGTCTCGCCGGCGACGAAGTAGAAGGCGCCATCCAACCAGAGGCCGAGGATCGGCACGAGGTGCGGCCGGCCATCGGGACGCACCGTCGCCAGCCAGTACGTCCGATCCCGCTCCGGGTTCTCGAGGCGCCCTCTGGCGTCAGCCCAAGGCGTCGCCGTCGCGTCTAGGACCAGCGGCTGCTCGGCGACCGGCGTCCGTTCGGTCATCTCGTCTCTCCTTCTGTTTCCTCGCATGCCAGGTGCGTCACCGCCACCTCCGTCAGCCCACGCACCATTCTGGATCGTACAAGAGAAAAAGGCGACGCGTCTTGGGTCGGTGACGATAAGGGGCCAGCCTGTTGAAAAGGCGAGGTCACGGCCGACGAGGGCGCCGGCGCGGGACTCTACGCCCGGGTTTGCCCAGATCTTGGCCGGTGGCGAGCCGCTCCGCGACGCGCAACCGATCTCGCGGCAGGTGAGCGGGGAGTTTTTCAACAGGCTGGGATGGCAGAATACCTGACGATTACCTTGCAGTTACTCGACGCCTATTGGACTGGGACGGCGGGCAACCCGTCAGGAGAGACAATGAAAATCACAGATGTCACGACCGAAACGTATCGGTGGCCACGCGCAAAGCCGATAACGAATGGCAAGCACACCTATACACATTCGACGCTTTCGTTGGTGAAGATCGAGACGGACGAGAGGATCACCGGGATTGGTCTGGGCACGGGCAGCGCGATCGCGAGCGCAACAATTGAACAGCTGAAGCCGGAGTTGATTGGTGAGGACCCCATCAACGTCGAGCGACTCTGGCACAAGATGTGGGTACCCAAGCTGATCGGTCGGCGAGGCATCACGACACGTGCGATCAGTTCAATCGATATCGGTCTGTGGGACTTGCGGGCAAAGGTGGCTGGACTGCCACTCTACAAGATGCTTGGAGGGTTTCGGGACCGGGTGCCGACGTATGTGGCAGGTGGATACTACGAAGAAGGCAAGGGCCTGAATGAGTTGGCCCAGGAAATGGAATCAAACATCGAGCTGGGCGCCCGAGCCGTCAAAATGAAGGTGGGTGCCGTCTCGATCCGTGACGATATCGAGCGCGTGAAGGCCGTGCGCGAAGCGGTCGGGCCAGACGTCAAAGTGCTGGTGGACGCCAACTGTGCGTACCGGTACTACGAGGCGATTCAGATAGCGAAACGAATGGAGGAGTACGACATCTTCTGGTTTGAGGAACCGGTCGCGCCAGATGACTATGCCGGGCACCGCAAACTCGCCCACGCCACGTCAATTCCCATTGCGGCCGGTGAAAATGAATACACCAATTTTGGGTTCCGGGACTTAATCGCAGTGGAAGCCGTCGCCGTCCTGAACGCTGACGCACAGATTCTCGGTGGAGTGACAGAGTGGATGAAGGTAGCCTCCTTGGCGCAAACTCACCATATTGACGTTGCACCGCACGGAACGCAGGACATCCATGTGCATCTCATCGCTGCAGTCTCCAATGGACTGATACTGGAGTTTTATCGCGACACAACGGACGCCATGTGGGGCAAGACCTACCGGGACACCCTGCGTATCAACAGTGATGGCACGGTGAGTCCTCCGGATGTTCCAGGGATTGGTGCCGATCCTAACTACGAGGCGCTGGAGCGATACAGGGTTGCATAAGACCACGAGTTCATCCTCGGCACTGATTGGTTCCTGCAGTTGCACACTTTTCGTGCCTGACGCGCCTCATTTCTGCCTGATGGCAGCCGTCAATAGCAGCTTGCATTGGCC
>JACDBO010000474.1 GCA_013694885.1 Chloroflexia bacterium
GGCCGGGGGAGACGAAGAGCGGCAGTTTGCGGCGGGTCGATGTCCGCAGCGCGATCCCGACCGGCTCGCCGCCGATCGTCATCAGCGTCCGCGCGCCGAGCTCACGGGCGGGTTCCTCGTACTTGGCGACGAAGGGGCGCTTCGCGCAGCCGATGGTCGGCAGGCCGCTGAGCAGGCCGACGTGGCAGGCGAGGCCAAACCGGCGCGGGTGGGCGAGACCGTGACCATCGCAGAAGATAAGGTCGGGTATATGATCCAACCGCTCCAGTGCCGCGGCGACGACCGGCAACTCACGGAACGAGAGCAGACCTGGGACGTAGGGAAAGGTCACGTCCCGCCTCGCTGTCGCGACCTCGACCTCTTCCAGCGCCGGCCAGTTCAGGACGACGACGGCGGCGAACGCGGTTGTCCGCGCGGCCGTCTTCAGGTAGGCGTTGTCGATCCCGGCGACGAGGCGGATATCCGCGAGCCGCGCGTCGTCGTCGAGCGAAACCCGTCCGGCAAATCTCTTCTGGATCGCTTTCGCCTCGGCGACCGTGATGCCGTCGAGCGGGTGTGGCGGTTCGATGTGCATCCCGGTCTGTCCTGGAATCTTTGATGAGTCCGCGCTCACACGAATGCCCACGTCTCCGTCCCGGCGGAGCCGGTCTCATTGTAGGACGCGTCCCGGCCGGGCGGATTCGTTATGCCGGTATGGACCCGGCGCGTGGGCGTTCGATCACGGGGTCTGCAGCTCGGATTCCCGGTGGACGGCGACGCCACCGACGATCAAGGCGATGCCCACGACCTCGCTGCGGTGAGGGTACTGCTGGAGGACGAACAGACCGATTGCCGCCGCACAGGCGGGGAGCAGAGCCAGCATGAGTGCAAAGGTCGCTCGGGGCAGGCGTGCCATAGCCAACTGGTCGCAGACGTAGGGAATTACCGAAGAGCAGATGCCCACCGCGATGCCGGAAAGGAGCAACCGCGGATCCGTGAACGCTGGCGCGGCGTCGACCAGCGCGATCGGCGTGATGCTCACCAGGGCCACGATCATGGCCAATCCCAGCCGGTCGATGGCGCCGCCTCCGTCCCGCGCGACACGGTGTCCGAGCACGACGTAGAGCATGAAGAGCACGCAGTTCGCGAAGCCGAACGCAAAGCCGAGCGCGGCTCCGTCGAACCGAACGTCGGTCAGGAGCCATGCGCCGGCGACCGCGAGCGTCAGCGCGAGGCCATTCCGGTTGCTGCGTACACCAAGAGTGGCGAGCGCGATCGGGCCGAGAAACTCGATGGCGCCGACCGTCGCCAGCGGCAGCCGGGCGATGGCGAGGTAGAAGCAGACGTTCATCGCACCAAGAACCGCGCCGAGCGCGAGAAGCGTCCACCGACTCTGCCGGGGCAGCCCGCCAACTATTCGCCACGGCCGTCGCCACAACGCGAAGACCGCCGCGGCGGTGGCGACACGGAGCCACGCCACTCCCAGCTCGTTCACCTGGGCGAAGAGCAAGACGGCCAACGCCGGCCCGAGGTAGTGAAAGATGGCGCTGACCAGGAAGAACGCGTGTGGCGGGATCGCCGCCCCAAAGTTCGCTCCGCTTGGGCGCACCGCCTCACGTTCACGCACAAGATTCGCCATGCGCGCATGGTAGAATCCCGGAACCGACCGGTACATGGCAATCTTGAGGAAGGAAACGGCCCATGGATAAGGATTTGAGGCGGGGCCGGATCTTTACTTATGGGCCGGCCAGCGATGCGCTCGACGACGTCAATCTCCGGGTGCTCGGCGAGCTGCGAGACAATCTACGGTTAAGTATGTCGGAGCTTGGGCGGCGGATCGGCATGTCCTCCCCGGCCGTCACCGAGCGGGTTCGCCGCCTCGAGGAGACCGGCGTCATTCGTGGCTATCAACTGGAGATCGAGCCGGCGGCGCTCGGACTGCCGCTCACCGCCTATGTGCGCGTCCGTCCGAATTCGGGTCAGCTCATCAGGATTGCCGAGCTCGCCTGGGCGATCCCCGAGGTCGTGGCGTGCGACCGGGTTACTGGCGAGGATTGCTTTATCCTCAAGGTCCATCTCCCGGCTATCGACCAACTCGACCGGCTGCTCGATCGTTTCCTACTCTATGGCACGACGACGACCTCGATCGTCCAGTCCTCGCCGGTGCCTCAGCGGCCTCCCCCATTGCCTGAATGATGAAGGGCAGAGGGCCGCGGGCCGAAAAAGAGTCCCATTCGGCCCTCGAACCTCGGCCCTCGAACGTCGCCCCTTCGTTCAGGCGGCGGTGACGGGGACGGCGTCGCGGGCGGCGGGGCGGTCGGTGGCATCGTCGCGGCTCAGCGCGGGTTGGGCGCCGAGGCCGATCCCGTAGTAGGTGAACCCCTCGGCACGGACCCGCGCCGGGTCGTAGATATTGCGTCCGTCGAAGATGACCGGCGCCTTGAGCGAGGCGCGCAGGAGCTCGAAGTCCGGACTTTTGAACTGGCGCCACTCGGTGCAGATCACCAGGGCGTCGGCGCCGACGACCGCGTCGTCGCGGGAGTCGCAAAGCAGCAAGTCGGCGCGGTTGCCGTACAGCGCGCGGGCGGTACCCATCGCCTCGGGGTCGTAGGCCTGGACGCGGGCGCCGGCCGCCCACAGCGTCTCCATCAGGGTGCGACTCGGAGCTTCCCGCATGTCGTCGGTCTTGGGTTTGAAGGCTAGGCCCCAGACGCCAAATGTGCGGCCGCGCAAGTCGTCGCCGAAGTGCGCCGCGATCTTGCCGGGCAGGACCTTTTTCTGTCGCCGGTTGACCTCCTCGACGGCGTGGACCAGCGTCGCCTCGTAGCCGTATTGCCCGGCGGTCTGCTCCAGCGCCTGGACATCTTTCGGGAAACAGGAGCCGCCGTAGCCGACCCCGGCGTAGATGAAGTCGTAGCCGATGCGCGAGTCCGAGCCGATGCCGACGCGGACGTTCTCGATGTTGGCGCCGACGCGCTCGGCGATATTCGCCATCTCGTTCATGAACGAGATCTTGGTCGCCAGCATGGCGTTGGCGGCGTACTTGGTCAGCTCGGCCGAGCGGACATCCATCACCATGAAGCGGTTGTGGTTGCGGTTGAACGGCGCGTAGAGCTGGCGCATCAGCTCGATGCTGTCAGGTTTGTCGGCGCCGACGATGATCCGGTCCGGCTTCATGAAGTCGTCGATCGCCGCCCCTTCCTTGAGGAACTCAGGGTTCGAGACGACATCGAAGGCGAACTCGACACCGCGCTCGGACAACTTCGCGCGGATGATGTCGCGGACGCGGTCGGCTGTGCCGATGGGCACGGTCGACTTGTTGACGACCAGCGTCGATCCCCTCATCAGTTCGCCGACGGTGCCGGCGACGGCATCGACGGCGCGCAGGTCGGCCGATCCATCTTCACGAGGCGGGGTGCTCACGCAGATAAAGATCAGCTCGCCATGCTCGACGGCGGCTTCGGCGTCGGTGGTGAACCAGAGCCGGTGCGCCTTGGCGTTTTGGGCGACGAGTTCGCCGAGCCCTGGTTCGTAGATCGGCACCTCGCCGCGGTTGAGCCGGTCGATCTTGCTCCGGTCGATGTCGACGCAGCAGACGTTATTGCCGCTCTCCGCGAAACAGGCCCCGGTGACGAGGCCGACGTAGCCGGTGCCGAAAATCGTGACCTTCATCTTAAACCCTGACCTACGCGCCAATATGGCATCGACGGCGACGTGAATCGCGAGTGTGCTCCACGTTCGTTTGTCGTTCTGAGCACACGAGGAATCTCTCGTTCATGGGCAATGGTCTCAGCGGAACGAGAGATTTCTCGCTGCGGCTCGAAATGACAGATTAGCGGAGCGAGCACACAGTGTACTGAACTACCGTGCCCGGTTGACGACCGGGTTTGAGAGCACGCCGATGCCGCCAATCTCGACCTCGATGGTGTCGCCGGCCGTCAGGGGGCCGACTCCCTCCGGGGTGCCCGTCATGATGATGTCGCCCGGATCGAGCGTCATCACCCCGCTGATGTAGCTGATCAGGAATGGCACGCTGAAGAGCAAGCTCTTCGTCGTCTGCGACTGCCGCGCCTCGCCGTTGAGACGGGACAGGACCTTGACGTCGCTGGGGTCGAGGTCGGTCTCCATCCAGGGGCCGAGCGGGCAGTAGGTGTCGAAGCCCTTGGCCCGCACCCACTGGCCGTCCTTCCGCTGAAGGACGCGGTCGGAGACATCGTTGCCGGCCGTGTAACCCCGCACATAATCAAGCGCCTGGCTCTCCATCACATCCCGCGCCTGCCGGCCGATGACGACCACCAACTCGGCCTCGAAGTCCGTGCGGTGCTCCGGGTTGGCGATGGCGATCGGCTCGTTTGGCCCAATGATGGTGCTGTTCGGTTTCATGAAGAGGACCGGTTCGTCCGGCACCTGCCGGCTGGCGTCGTTCTCGGTGACGTGGGCGGCGTAGTTCAGACCGACGCAGACGATCTTGCCAGGCTCGACGGGAGGGAGCAGCTTGACATCTGCGAGCGCGCCGACCTCGGCGCCCTTGCGCAGGTCGACGAATTCCTCGCCCTCGGCCACGAAGACCGTCTCTCCGTCGAGGATGCCGACATGAGCCTGCATCCCATCGTCCTTTGCAAAACGCACGATCTTCATAATGGAAAGTAGCTCCTTCCCGAGCGTAGGCCGCCGGCACCTGCCCGCGGCGCGTGCCGTCCCCAGTCACCAGATTGTACTTTGTCGCCGCGACGCGACCGCGTGTGGTCTGCCCGCTCGCTTCGGGAGGCTACAATCCCCACGCGGAGATGATCGCCCGGCAGTGACGGATCGCCATGCCTGACCTCTACCTTCGACTCCATGACCACGACGATGATGACGGGGCCGAGCCGGCGTCGCCCGCCGCGCCGTTGGGTGAGGCTGCAACGCTGGCGCTGCTGCGCGAGGCGGACTTCACCGCCAGCAAACTGATCCCGTGGGGTTCCAACTACACCTTCGCCGTCGCTCTGGAGACCGGGGATGGCCGCGAGCAACTGGCGATCTACAAGCCGGAGGCGGGCGAGCGGCCGCTCTGTGATTTCCCGGACGGCACCCTCTACCTACGCGAGCACGCCTCCTACCTGCTCAGCGAGCGCCTCGGCTGGGGCCTCGTGCCGCCGACCGTCATCCGCGACGGGCCGCACGGAGTCGGCAGCGTCCAGCTCTACGTCGAGCCGAAGGCGGAGCGGGGTGACGACCATGTCTACTGGGGGCAGCGCCTCTGCGCCATCGAGCGGCTCGTCCTCTTCGACCACATCGCCAACAACGCCGACCGCAAGCTGACCCACTGCCTGCTCGACCGCGACGACCACGTCTGGGGTATCGACCACGGCCTGACCTTCAACGCCGTACCGAGGCTGCGGACCGTGCTCTGGCAGTTTACCGATGCCCCGATCGCACCAGAGTTAATCGCCGATCTCTGCCGCTTGCGGGAGGAGGAAAGAGAACTGCGTGACGAACTGCGCGATCACCTCAGCCGCCGCGAACTCGATGCGCTCATCCGGCGCATCGGCCGCCTCGTGACCACTGGCGTCCACCCTCGCCTCGACCCCCACCGCAACGTCCCCTACGGCTGGTGGTAGCGCCCAATCATCAGGCTTTGCGAGGATTATTCCTATCATTGACGTCCGTTCTTGGCACCGTGGGGGGATGATAGGATGAGCGGAGGGTCGGCAGACAATGGTGCCGCACAGTGAGCACTCTTAGACCAGGGAGTCAACATGGCAAAAAACGCACCAGCAATCGAGGCAGCGCAGTATGGCGAGCGCGATCTCATTGCTGAACTCGAAGAGTTGCGAGCCGAGGTCATCCGCCGCAACCCAAACCTGACTACGGCGCAGGCCGACGAGATCGCTGAAGAACTCACCCGTGAGGCGATCGATCAGCTCGTTGAGCAGGGTAAGATCAGCTTCAAACGAGACCGCTAAGTCTCTCGAATACGTGTATTGCTTGACGCCAACATACTCATCAGCTACCTGCTGACAGTCCGTCCTGAGAGCGCGCCAACCGCAATCATCCATGCTGCACTCAATCGTCGATATACGTTACTGCTCCCCGAGGAACTCTTCTTGGAGGTCAGACGCCGCGTGGCAACGAAGCTCTATTTGTCAGCCCGCATCGCGCCTGCCGACATCGAAAGGTTCCGCGCCATCCTCGCGGCAGCTGGCGAAGGGGTTCCCCCGCTCCGTGGACCGCTTCCGGAACAGGGACGAGATCGGAAAGACGACTACCTGCTCGCCTGCGCTCACCGGGACGGTGCCGACTACCTCATTACGCGCGATCACGATCTGCTCGATCTTCCCGCCAGCAGCCTGAGCTTCACGATTGTTCTACCAGGCGAGTTCCTGAGACTGGCTCGAAATGCGGCAATCTTGTAACAACAATGCTTCTCCACCGCGTCAGAGCCGTGCCGGAATGCTGCACGATCACCGTGCATGCAGTAGCCGAGCTGCTCGTCTCGTTCGTGCTCACCGGACGGCGCGAGGGCGCGCCGGCGTGAGCCAACTGCCACCAGGGGAGCCTTGCCGGCAAGCGGCTCGCTCTGCGGAACAGGGCCGCGCGTCAGGGATCACGCGCCCAACGGTATGGTCCATCGAGCGATCGTAGGACCCGGCGTCCGCGTGCGCTGGAACGCAACCGGCTGGTACGTGAGCGCCGCGGTGTTGGATGACCGCTGGGTTCTGTAACGAGGCGAAAGCGGAGTGGGCCCGGGGAATTACCCCCGAGCCCTTCATGCGAGCGCCGTACGCCGTAGCTACGAGACCGGCGTGCCCTGCGCGTCAAGGAACGTCGTGTACGGCTCGCCGATCTTAAGCAGCCGGGTCTCTCAGAGGACCGTCGGCCCGTCGCCGCTACGCTGGTGGGGTGCCCTCCACCTGTTCGTGGGTCAGGAACGTCGTGAACGGCTCGCCGATCCGGGTCAGCCCCGCGACGCGTAGCACGACGTCGTCCTGGCCGGCGTTGCGGATGTCGTCTTCGGGATCCTCGACGAAGATCCAGTCGCCGGGGTTCAGGATCACCTCGGTTCCGACCGGCATCGGCTCGGGTGGGGTGGGGGTACCCGCGACGGCCGCGCGTGTGAGCTCGATGGTTCCGCCAAGCGCCGTGTAGCCGAAGGCGCCGACCTCGACGAAGATTACGAGCGCGCCCGGGTGGCTGTGGGCAGGCAGTCGCCCGTCCGGCGCAAGCGTGGTACGGCGCAGCGTCAGCTCTAGCCCGGGTGCTGACGCCGGCTGCCCCGCGCCCATCGGC
>JACDBO010000010.1 GCA_013694885.1 Chloroflexia bacterium
CTCCGGCGCCGCCCGCCCCGGCAAAGCCACCTCCGCCCCAATCATCTCATTTTTGCGTCGCGTAAAGAACATCCATCAACCTCCATCAAGCACATCAACCGTTCCTCAACAACCCACGCACGAGCCACGCCCCCATCCGACCCGGCGACCACACCCTCACCAGTATCTACGCCACTCCCACCCCCACGGTTCTGACGCCGTCCCCTCAGCCACCCAGCCAACCCCACTCAGTCCTCGCCGCGGGCGCCATAAGTGGCCGAAAAAGTCGCGACCACGTACCATCCCTTGCAGCGTGGCGGCATCGCAACCCGGGCCGCCCCAACGGCCGCTCGACTCTCGACCCTCGACCCTCGACCCTCGCCGCGCAAGCGGTGGAAGGAGCAGCAGACGCAGGTGCAGCAGGTTCAGCACGGGCAACAGGCTCCCACCCCGAAGCGCCGCCGGCGACGCGGCGCCCACATCCTCAGTACCCTGCTCTTCCTCACCGCGATCGCCTTCGCCGGCATCGCGGTCTGGATCTACCTCGACGAGGAGCGCGACCAGCCGCCGGAGCGGGTGCCGCCGGAGGTGACGCCGGGTCAGAATGACCTCCTCTCCGTGCGCAACGCGCTCGAAGGCGCTGGCCTGGAGGCCGCCATCGGTCGCGGGACCTCCGCCCTGACCGACCAACTCGAGCGACCCGGACAGCTCATCGAGGTCGAGGGCCTGGACCTCTATGTCTTTATCTACAACGCCCCGGAGACCAGCGTCGAGGAACGCCAGGCCGCCAGCGACGCGCTCGACCCCGCCGCGCTGACCCTGGAGACCCGCTCCGGGCAGCCCATCGCCGAAGGGCTGCCGCTGCGCGTCTCCTCCGGCAGCAACGTCATCGCCGTGCTCGCCGGTGGCGACGATGAAGTCGCCGCCAAAGTCCAGCAGGCGATCGAGGGGTTGACCTGAGTGCACTGAAATCTCCCGGATCGGAGCATCCCACATGACCGCGTCGCCCCAGCCCGACCCCGGATCGCCCCCGCCGCCTCTCCCCGACGACGCGACCGCTACCGCTGAGGAGGTCACACGCGGTACCGACGATGCCTCGGACCGGATCGGCTACGGCCGCTTCGGTCGTTGGACCCCCTTGGCGCTCACCCTCCTCCTCATCGCCGCCCTCGTCGCCATCGGCATCGCCGGCCAGTCCGATGCCGACGACCTGCCCCCCGCCGGCAGTGGGCCCCACATCGGCGCCCTCGCCCCGGACTTCGCCCTGACCCAGTTCGACGGTCGTCCCCTGCACCTCCACGAGTTGCGCGGCCGCACCGTTGTCCTCAACTTCTGGGCCTCCTGGTGCGAGCCATGCGAGGCCGAGATGCCCGCCCTCCAGCGCCTCGCCGCGACCGTCGGCGACGACGTCGTCCTCGTCGGCGTCGGCCTCAAGAACGACGACGCCGCCGACGCCCGCGCCTTCGTCGCCCGCTACGGCATCACCTACCCGGTCGGCCGCGACCTCGGCGGCCCCACCACCGGTCCCAGCGGCCCTATCGAAACCGCCTACGGCATCGTCGGCGCCCCCACCACCATCGTCATCGCCCCCGACGGCACCATCGCCACCATCGCCCTCGGCCCGCAGACGGAAGACCAACTGCGCGCGTTGTTAGGGGACAGAGGATAGAGGATAGGGGATAGGGGGCAAGGGATCGGAATGTGCTAAGTGGAGAGCGCGAATCGAGATCGGCGCGGTCTCGCGCAAATGACTGTCCTCTATCCTCTCTCGTCATCCGGAGGACAACCATGAACTTCGCGGAAGTCGTTCGTAAGCGCCGCATGGTGCGGCATTTCACCCCGGAACCGGTGCCCGACGAGGTCGTCGCCCGCATCGTCGACGTCGCCCAGCACGCGCCGAGCGCCGGGTTCAGCCAAGGCATCTCGTTCGTCGCCGTCACCGACGAGCCGGTGCGCCACCGCATCGCCGAGCTCGCCGGCGAGGAGATCTACGTCGCCGGCGGTCACCACCGCTTCATCTCCGAAGCGCCCGTCCAGATCATCATCTGCGCCAGCGAACAGGTCTACAA
>JACDBO010000028.1 GCA_013694885.1 Chloroflexia bacterium
GTCTTATCCAGCTAGATGTGCCCGAGTGTCTTCTGCAGGCTGAACACGGAACCCACTCCGCAGGTACGCGATGCTGAAGGTGTGGCGGCACCTGTGGGGCTGATGTGGATGCCCGCATGGCGAGCGAGTCGCTTGCAAAGCTGCGTGAGGCCCGAGGTGGCCAGGGGCCAGCCCTCTTCCGACTCGAAGAAACGGTCGCTGTGACCCGGGCGCTCCCGGAGCGCGTATAGTTGCAGCGCCTTGGCGGTTGGCGGCGAGAAGGGGACGTAGCCCAACTTGCGCTCCTCGCCGTAGAGCCCGGCAACACGGCGCTCCCAGTCGATGGTGTCCCGTCCGAGCGTACAGAGTTCCTGGGCACGGGCGCCGGTATCGAGCAGGAAGAGGAGGATCGCCTCGTCGCGACGGGCGTTGCGGCATCCCTGTCGAGCCACCGCCAGGAGTTGTTGGATCTCGACCGCGCTCAGCGTGGGCTTGACGAGACGTGGCGCCTTCGGTACCGCCACCCGGGCGAAGAGGTCGCGCTCGATCCTCTCTTCCTCGCTAAGCCAGGCGGCGAACTGCTTGAGCGACTGGCGGCGCCAGCGGATGGTGTGCGGCGTTTTGCCCTCAGCATGCACAGGCAGGCAAGGTACTGGTCGATCAGAGGCTGGATACCCACGGTGAACCTCCCGTTACGATCGGGAGGAGGACCGCGGCTGTTGTTCAGTAAGCTGTCACTCGAAACGCGCGATCGTGGTCGTTTTCCGCTCCGTTACAGGGAAAATGGGCCCCGCCTGCGACCTACCGATTAAAAGGCGGGTGCTCTATCCGCTGAGCTACTGGGGCGGGTCGCCATCATTGCCGCCGGGCCCCTTGAGTATAGTCGAGTCGTTCCCGTGCCTTTGAACGAAAGGGCCTAACGTTCGGCAGGAGAGCGCCGCCGAGCGCGGAGTGCCCCGTAGAAATCGGACATCGCCGGTCCCAATCGCTCCCCGGCGGCGTCGAGCGTCACCAGTGTCACCCCCGGCCGGCCGACATCGGCCCGCGCGGCCACCTCCCCGGTGACTCGTGGCAGCGCCCCTTCACGCCCACCCATCACGAACACCTGATTGGGACGCCCGGTCCGCGCCGCGCGGTAACCGCGTTCCTTGAAGAACTCGATAGCGAGGTCGAGCACCTCCGCGGGCGGCAGCCGGGAAACCGCCTTCTTCTGAAAGGCGGTGCGCTTCATCTCCTCATCGAGAACCTGCCGCGCCTCACTCCCCATCCCATCCCCGCCCCGAACGCCCTCGCTTCAGCGACGAATCTGATCAGCCAAGTCACGGTTCATCTTGGCCACTCCCAGCCTGTCATTTCGAGCCGCGGCGTGAAATCTCTTGTTACGCCGAAGCAAGTGCCTTTGTGGTGCAGCACTTCCGTGCGCCCAGAATGATCACTCGCGAGCCATCTAGCGAACCACCTTAAATCTCGACCGACTGACCTGGCCGTAGCGCCTCGCACCGGCTCGCCGTCGCCGCCTCCACGTCGCGCTTGAACTGGTCGGGATCCTGCTTGATCGAAGAGAACGTGTTGTAGTGGCACGGAATCACAATGCCCGCCCGGAGGAACTTCACGGCTTTGACCGCGTCGGCCAGACCCATCGTAAAATGGTCGCCGATGGGAAGCACCGCGACATCGAGACTCTCGTCGGCGATCAGCTGCATGTCCGAGAAGAGACACGTATCCCCGGAGAAGTAGACTGTCTTGCCGCCGAAACGCACGACATGCCCAGCCGGCACCCCGCTCGCGACAATTCCGTCGTCAGTCGTATACGAGGAGCTATGCCAGGCCGGGACCAGTTTCGTCGATCCTCCCTCAAATGCGACCGTTCCGCCGTGGTTCGCGGGCGTCGCCTTTTCGACACCCTGCGTTCCGAGCCAGTTGCCGAGCTCATAGGGCGCGATCACCATCGAGCCCGACCGCTTGGCGATCTCGATGGTGTCGCCGACGTGGTCGTTGTGTGCGTGCGTGAGCAAGATCGTCCCGGCGGAAACCGTATCGGCCGTGACCGCCGCCGTCTCGTTCCCGGTGAAGAACGGGTCGACCAGGACCGATCGACCCTCCGCCTCCATCAAAAACGCCGAGTGACCAAAGTACGTAATCTTCATCACTGCTCCCAGATCCCGGGCGTCCACGTTGGACCCACCCACCGATTGCCATAGTCCCGCCACCGCACACGACGTGCCGTCCTGCCCCCGTGTCTCCAGGATGATCCGTCAGCCGCAGTGGACTATCCCCACCTTGTCACTTCCTGCCCCCACCCTGTCATTTCGAGCCGCAGTGAGAAATCTCTCGTTCCGAGAAGACCAGTGCCCTCATGGGAAAGCCTCGATAACGTCTGAACGACAGGTCTGGGTCAGGCGCGTCGCCTTTCCCAAACAACCTGCCCATCTATGATCGTGAAGTCGACCGGGATAGCTGAGAGTTTCGTCGGCTCTACGGCACGCGGATCGGTAGCAAGCACGACGAGATCGCCGAGCATCCCTGGCCACAGCGCGCCCTTTCGGCGCTCCTCGAACGAAGCGTAGGCGCCGTTCACCGAATAGGCGCGAATCGCCTCCTCGACCGAGATCGCCTCTTCGATCCAGGCGGCATCACCGTTGCGGTCACGCCGGGTCACCATCGTCTGAACGCCAAGGAGTGGGTTCAGCGACACCACCGGCGCGTCGCTGCTCGCCGCGGCAATGATTCCCTTCCGCCCAAACGTCTTCATCGCATAGGCAAAACGGATGCGCTCGACACCCAGATTCTGCTCGTAGGCAGGTCGGGTGTCGTGCAGGAACGTCGTGCCGGGAATCGGCACCGCGCCGAGGCGGGCAATCTTGTCGATCAGCGCTTCATCGACGATGGAGCAGTGCTCGATCCGATGGCGCGGGTCGAGCCGTGGCGCTTCTCGCATCGCCCGCTCGTAGGCGTCGAGCAGGAGCGCGATCGCCGCGTCGCCGATGGCATGGCAGCCGACCTGGAAACCGGCTTTGTGCGCTTCTATCACCTTGCGCGTGATTTCCTCGGGCGCCTCCATCCAGAGCCCGTAGTTGTCGGGCTCGCCGTCGTAGGGAGTGCGCATCCGGGCGGTGCGCCCGCCGATCGAGCCATCGAGAAAGAGTTTGGCGGGGCCGATCCGCAGCCAATCGTCGCCGAACCCGCTCTCGATACCAAGCGCCGCCAGTTCGGCGAGGGTGTCGTTGATCCGCATCATCAGGTTGGCGCGGATCGGGAGTCTGCCCTCGCGGCGCAGGCGCTGGTACGAGCGCAGCTCTTCTGGTCGCCCGATGCCTGCCTCGTGAACGCTGGTGACACCTGCTCGCTGAAAGGCTGTGCCACCCGCCTCGATCGCCGATACGATCTGGTCCTCGGTGGGATCACCCCGGACAGTCGCCACCAACGACATCGCGTGTTCGCGCAGCACTCCAGTCGGTGTGCCGTGCTCGTCCCGGTCAATGGTGCCGCCGTCCGGGTCGTCGGTCGTCCCGGAAATCCCAGCCAGTTCGAGCGCCCGCGAGTTCGCGACCGCGATGTGGTGGCAACTCCGCAGCAACCAAACGGGGTGGTCTGGCGCGACCGCGTCCAGGTCATGTCGAGTTGGGTGCCGCCGCTCACGAAGCGATGCCTGGTCATACCCTCGTCCGACAATCCATGACCCTATCTCACGTTGTCGCGCCGCATCGTCGACGAGGGCCACGATATCCGCGATCGACGTATTCGGCGGCGAAGCGAGATTCAGATCGAGCGCGGCGAAGCCAACCCCCATCACATGGGCGTGCGCGTCGATCAAACCCGGACAGGCGAACCGCCCCGCAAGGTCGATCTCATCGAACGCACCGGTCAGCGACGCTCGAACATCAGCGACCGACCCCACCGCGGTGACGACTCCGAATTGAAGCGCGACCGCCTCCACCTCCGGCAATCGCGGATTCATCGTCAGGATTGATCCGTTGTGGATCAGCGTGCCCCGCGACATGAGTTCTCCTTCGGCCAACCTGGTACGGATGCGAAGTCCGATTCAATCCTGCCGCCGGTTCTCACGCCACCACGTCGCAATCTCGGCCGCCGGCGCGATCCAGACATCTCCGCTACCGATCGACTCGTCCAGAAATCGGGTGAGCGTAGACCGTATGCCAAGGCGGGCGATCAGGTGCGGGTGGACGACGACGGTCATCAGCCCGCCGGTAGCGCGCACAGCATCCATTGAGAGCGTCCATGACTCCAGCAGCGCGGAGGGAGGCGATGGACGGGCCGGCGACAACCACGTCG
This sequence comes from Chloroflexia bacterium, assembly GCA_013694885.1. Taxonomy (GTDB): domain Bacteria; phylum Chloroflexota; class Chloroflexia; order Thermomicrobiales; family UBA6265; genus JACDBO01. Next base: position 4,273 of record JACDBO010000028.1, read on the forward strand.
CATCGACCCAAAAGGGATTGCCCGGCAGTGTCACGAGTGCGACCTCGCCGGGAGACCGATCGGTGAGGGTCGGCCGGTCGGTGGTGGCCGAGGCGAGTTGCCAGTGGGCCCAGCCAAACGCCGGCGTGTCGGCACCGGCCATGACACGGTTGACGATGCCTATCGGCGACCCACCGGCGATATGGTGCAGCGTTTGTATCGTCCGTTCGATCCCATCCGCCGCGTCGCGCTCCCCGGCCACCGCGAGTTCGTGACCGCTTGCGTGGCAGCGACGCAGCAACGGTGCGTACGCATGTAAGGCCGCCGCGTCCGGCGCGATCGTGGCGCTCAAGTCGAGATCGTCCAGCAGGTCGAGGAGCGCACCGAGCCCCGTTGCCCCATATGGTTCAGCGGCAAACAGCTCGTCAGCCGCCGAGTTTGTCGCGGTCGGTCCAAGGACGATCGCGACGAGGCAGAACGCCGCGCGGTGACCCGCGGGCCAGACGGTCTTCCCTTCCTCGTCGTCGAATGAATCCATCAACCGGCCACCATCTCGGCGTCGGCTGGTTGCGCTCGCGTCGGCCCAGAACGCTCCAGCGCGCCAATGTCCGCGACCAACCCGTCGACCTCCTCTTCCGTGTTCCACCAGCCAACGGAGGCCCGGGCCACCTCTGGGC
>JACDBO010000083.1 GCA_013694885.1 Chloroflexia bacterium
CGCCCAGCGTGGTAATTCCACCCATGCCGACGATGGGCACCCGCACGGCGGCGGCGACTTGATAGACCATCCTCAAGGCGATGGGCTTGATTGCCGGGCCGGAGAGCCCGCCCGTCACATTCGCGAGCACCGGGCGCCGCGTTCGTGTGTCGATGGCCATCCCCACCACGGTGTTGATGAGCGAGATCGCATCCGCCCCAGCGGCTTCCACGGCGCGCGCGACCTCGACCACATCAACGGCACCGGGGCTGAGTTTGACGATGAGCGGCAATGTGGACGCATCGCGCACCGCCCGCGTCACGTCGGCCGACATTACTGGGTCCCAGCCGAAGCAGTATCCCCCCGCCGCGACGTTCGGGCAGGAGATATTGACTTCGATGGCGGCGATGCCCGGCTGCTCGTCGAGGAGCCGAGCCATCATGGCATAGTCATCGACCGCCTCCGCCGAGATGTTGACGATGGCGGGCACCTCCCAACGCTCCCACATCCGCGGGTATTTTCGGATAAACCCGTGGATGCCGGGGTTCTGGAGACCGATCGCGTTCAGCATCCCGGCAGGTGTCTCGGTGATCCTCGGCATGTGATTGCCGGCGCGGCTCGTCGGGGTAATGCCCTTGCTGACGAAGGCACCGAGCCGCTGCACATCGATGATCGAGGCATACTCTTGCCCATAGCCGAAGCAGCCGGAGGCGGCGATGACCGGGTTGCGAAGGACCAGTTCGCGCGGGTTGTTCGGCGCGAGGTCGACGGTCATGTTGGGCATCGTCGTGCTCACGTCCAGACCACCTCATCCATATCGTAGACCGGACCTTGTACGCACGAGGCTTGCATCCCTGCGCGCGTCTCGACGACACACCCGAGGCAGGCGCCGAGTCCGCAGGCCATCGTCCGCTCGACGGAGACTTGGACGCGCGGCCGGCGTCCGATCCGGTTCGCGACGACGATGCTTCGCAGCGATCGAAACATCGCTTCTGGGCCACAGGCGAAGACTTCATCGGCCCACTGGAGATAGTCGGGCAACAGATCAGTGACGAACCCGCGGTGGCCGCGACTGCCGTCGTCCGTAGCAACGACGTATTCCACTTCGGTGGGCAGCGACGAAGCGGGTAGCAGCCCTCCTTCGTCCATTGCCCCCATCAAATACGTCACGGACCTGCCCTGCTCGACCGCTTCGTCGGCTAGGATCATTAGCGGCGCCGCTCCGACTCCGCCAGCGACCATGAGCAGGTGACGCGCCTTCTCCGGCAGATCGAACCGGTTGCCGAGTGGACCGAGGATGCCCACCGGCGCGCCGACCGGTTGCCGCGCCAGCCACTCGCTCCCTCGTCCATAGGGACGGACGAGGATATCGAAGGTGTCTCGCGAGCGGTCGACTCGGGCGATCGAGTAGGGTCGCCGCAGTAGAGGGTCAAACGACCCATCCGCGCGGCAGAGGACATTCACGAACTCCCCCGCGCGCACGGCATCACCAAAGCCGGACGGTGCTGTGATCGTGATGAGCGTCGCGTCACCCATCACCGGTTGCACATCGATGATCTCGCCTGAGAATTCACGCGGTCGCATCGGGATTTGCCCTCACCCTTACCTCCTTCCGCAGTGCGATCGTGAAAAAGGCGCGTGATCCTATATCAGGACCGCATATGAGAATCGGCTGAGCCATGGTTGAAGGTATCCACCCGGTGATGCGCCGACTTCGCCGTCGAGCGCTTCGCGCGCGACGCGCTGCCGAGATTCTTCGGCTGCGGCCTCAGAACGACGACTGTAGTGCTTTCCGGGAGATTCTCCGCCGCGGCTCGGAATGACAACGTTGCGGCTCTCCGAAGGCGGCGCGGGCCTCAACCGTGGCTTTACCTTTGGCATCAGTGGCGCTTCGTTCGGGTCAGTAGCCGAAGCCGGTGCGGCGATAGGACGGCACTGGTTCCACAGTATAGATAGCGTTGGCGTGAGCCATCGCGTCCACCACCGTTCGGGCCGTGTCGACCGAGGTGATGCACGGGATGCCGCGCTCGACGGCCGCGCGGCGAATCTCGATTCCGTCGAGGATGGCTTTATCGGCCGGCCCGGGGGTATTGATGATGCCATCGACCGTTCCGTTCAGGATAACGTCGAGCATGTCCGGCGAGCCACGACCGATGCGCTTGGTGACCATCTGCACGGGCATTCCGTTGCGCTCGATCAACGCCGCCGTGCCCTCGGTGGCATAGAGCTTGTATCCCATCCGACCCAGTTGCTCGATCATCTCCAGCGCCTCGGTCTTGTCCTCATCCGCGAGTGTCAGCAAGATCGAGCCACGCGGCGGCAGAGCCAGGCCGGCGGCGATCAGCGCCTTGAAGAACGCGGCTTCGAACGAGCGGTCGATGCCCATCACTTCGCCGGTAGACTTCATCTCTGGTCCGAGGTGAACCTCGACCCCGCTCAACTTGGCCATGGAGAAGACCGGCGCCTTGACGGCGACCAGTGGTTGTTTCGGCCAGAGACCGCCGCTGAAGCCCTGCTCACGCAGTGAGCGGCCGAGCATGATCCCGGTCGCAAGCTTCACCATCGGCACCCCCGTCGCCTTGCTGAGGAACGGGACGGTGCGCGAGGAGCGTGGATTGACTTCGAGCACGAAGATGCGGCCGGCCCGCACGACGTACTGGATGTTGACCAATCCCCTGGCATCAAGACCCAACGCGATCCGGGTCGTGTAGTCGACGATTGTCTCGATCTCGGCGGGGAAAAGGTTTTGTGCCGGGTAGACCGCGAAGGAGTCGCCGGAATGCACACCAGCCCGCTCGATATGCTCCATGATGCCGGGTATCAGCACGTCTACGCCATCGCAGATGGCATCGACTTCGACTTCGCGGCCAAGCAGGTATTTGTCGACAAGGACAGGGTGATCGGGAGTCAGCGATGTCTGATTGCGGATGTACCGGGCGAGCTGATCGGCGCCGTAGACCACTTCCATCGCTCGCCCACCGAGCACGTAGGACGGCCGCACCAATACAGGATACCCAATCCTGTTGGCGACCTCCTCGGCGTCGTGCAGCGAGGTGACCGCCGCGCCAGCGGGGCGAGGGATGTGGAGTTCTTCGAGAAAGGCTTCGAAGCGCTCTCGGTCCTCGGCGAGGTCAATGCTTTCGAGTGAGCTTCCGTGAATCGGCGCACCCATGTCACTCAACGGCTTGGCGAGGTTGATCGCCGTCTGACCGCCGAACTGAACGATCACCGGCGGGATACCCTTCCCGGCCGTCTCGTGCCGAAGGATTTCCGAGACACTCTCGGCGTCGAGCGGCTCGAAATAGAGACGGTCCGAGGCATCGAAGTCAGTCGAGACCGTCTCCGGGTTGGAGTTGACCATGATCGAGGCGACGCCGGCTTCATGGAGCGCTCGCGCGGCTTGAACTGAGCAGTAGTCGAACTCGATCCCCTGCCCGATCCGAATCGGACCGGAGCCGATCACGACCGCACGCTCGCCGGGCAGCGGCTCAGCTTCGTCCTCCTCCTCGTAGGTCGAGTAGAAGTAGGGTGTCACGGCGGCGAATTCCCCGGCGCATGTATCGACCATCTTGTAGACGGGCGCCATGTGCAGCCGTCGCCGCAACGTTTCCACCTCCGCGCCGGTGCGCCCGGTGAGCCCGCCGATCTGGTTGTCGGAGAAGCCGGCACGCTTGGCCCGCCACAGCAGCTCGCCATCAAGGCGACTAGCGGTCATTTCTCGCTCCAGCGCGACAAGCCCTTGCAACTTCCAGAGGAACCAGCGGTCGATGCGACTCAGCTCATGGAGCAGGTCGACGTCGACATCCCGGCGCAGTGCCGCCATGACAGCCCAGAGCCGCAGGTCGTTGGGCCGCTCGACGTGGGCGAGGATTCGGTCGACCTCGTCGCGCCATTCAGGTGCTTCCCAACCAAGATCCTTGGCCGTGGTTTCGAGCGAACGCACCGCCTTCTGGATCGCGCCCTCGAACGAGCGGTCGATTGCCATCACCTCGCCGGTGGCTTTCATCTGGGTGGTGATCGTGCGGTCGGCGGCGGGGAACTTGTCGAACGGCCAGCGTGGGATTTTGGCTACCACGTAGTCG
>JACDBO010000091.1 GCA_013694885.1 Chloroflexia bacterium
AGGCAGTGCTCGGCGCCCCACCAGCGATGGACGGCGACGATCTGGGCAGTGAGGGCGGCGGCGCGGGTGTGGGTGCGGTCGCCCATGGCGAGCACCTCGTCCTCGGCGCGCAGCGCGAGCATGGTCCGGTAGAGCAGGTAGATGCCGGCGTTGGTGAAACGCTCGTCGAGCCGCAGTTTCGAGGCGAAGAAGGTGGCGGGAGCCTGCGGATCGGGGATCGTCTGGCGCAGCTCGTCGTCGTGGAAGGCGCGGAAGCCCGCGAACTCGGCGCGGCGACCCTCGGCGACGAGGTTGCCGAGCGCCGCCGGGTGGTCGGTGAAGAAGAAAAACGGGGTCGAGGCGGCGAACTCCTGCCCCATGAAGAGGAGCGGCGGTTCGGGCGCGAAGAGGAGCAACGCCGAGGCGACGGCGTAGCGCTCGGCGTTGATTTCGTGGTGCAACCGGTCACCGAAGGGCCGGTTCCCGACCTGGTCGTGGTTCTGGATGCAGAAGACGAAGGCGCTGGCCGGCTCGTCGGTGATGGGCGTGCCGCGCGGCTCGCTGGTGGTCGGGGCGACCTGACCCTGGTAGCCGAAACCCTCGTCGATGGTGCGGGAGATGGCGGTGGTGGTGCCCTCGTAGTCGGCGTAGTAGTTCTCGCGGGCGCCGGTCAGCAACACTCGGACCTCGTGGTGAAAATCGTCGGCCCAGACACCGTCGAGTCCCTCGCCGCCGCCCTCGATGGGGCGGATGCGGCGGACATCGTGCCGCTCGTCCTCGGCGACGACGACGATGCGCCGGCCGCCGGCGACCGCGCGCGCCCGCTCGGTGAGATCCTGGACGATGTGCCTGGTGCTGTCGTCGAGCAGCGCGTGGGTGGCGTCGAGTCGCAGACCGTCGATGTGGTACTCGGCAATCCAGTGGCAGGCGTTGTCGATGGCGAACGCTCGTACCCACTCGCTGCCGGGTCCGTCCCAGTTGAGACCGGCGCCCCAACCCGTCTGGTGGCGTTCGCTGAAATACGCATCGGCGTAGGCGCTCAGGTAGTTCCCCTCCGGTCCGAGGTGGTTGTAGACGACATCGAGGATCACGCCGAGTCCAGTCGCGTGTGCGGTATCGACCAGGCGGCGCATTTCGTCCGGGCGGCCGTAGGTGTTGCTGGGCGCGAATAGGTCGACGCCGTCGTAGCCCCAGTTCCAGCGGCCGGGGCACTGGGCAACCGGCATCAGTTCGATCGCGGTCACGCCGAGCCGCTTGAGCTCAGGGAGTTGGTTGGTGAGGGCGGCGAAGGTGCCGGCCGCCGTCATGGTGCCGACGTGGAGCTCGTAGATGACCAACCCGTCGGCGCTGATGCCCGGCCAGGCGCCGTCGGTCCAGGCAAACGCCGCGGAGTCGATCACCTCGGACGGGCCGTGCACCCCCTCGGGTTGGAACCGGGCGTATGGATCGGGATAGGCCTGCTCGCCGTCCAGCCGGAATCGGTAGCGGCTGCCGGCGCCCGCCGCCGCCAGCGTGGCGACGAACCGCCCGTCGTTTTCCGGATGGAGTAGATGGTGCGAGACTGTCGCATCGTCGCCGTAGAGCGCAACGTCGACGTGTCTCGCATTCGGTGCCCAGACGGCAAACTCAACAACTCCTTCGACCACGTTGGCGCCGGAGCGGGGACGCCATCTTCGCGCGTTCATACGGACTTCGGCCGAACAGAGGTGAAATGCACCTGCGCTAGCAATGCGACGGCTTTGCCGTCGAGCGCTTCGCGCGGAGATTCTTCGGCTGCGGCCTCAGAATGACGATGGTGGACATTCCACCACCATTCAAACGTAGTACTTCGTCTCATGGGAACGATTCTCCTTGAGCTTCTCGCACCAACAGTGTCAGTGGCAGTGTCGCGAAGAGGTTTCCGACCACGACCGTCGCCTTCTCACCGTCGCCGGCATCCGGTTGGTGGCGAGTCCCGGTGAAGATGTCACGAAACATCCCTCCGATGTCATCGACCTGGACCCGCGTGTCGCCCCACGTCGCCGGCTCAAGAATTCGCGCGGGATCACCCGCCATGATCCCGGCCACGAGGCGAGGCACCACCACCAGCGCCTCCTGGTCGCCGTGCCGGCGCGCAAAGGCGACTACCCGGTCGGCGTGCTCACCCAGCACGTTCAGCTCGCGGTAGTCCCCGTCGGCGAAGAGCGACGGGCAGTCGCGGCGGGTGGCCAGCGTGCGCTGGGTGACGAAGAGCTTGAGACGACCATCAAACCGCTCCGTGAAGAGGGCGGTGGCATGATCGGGCGAGAGGTCCGTGCGCTCCAGGTCCCGCAGGATCGCGGTACGGTGGTCGAAATCGACCGGCCGCCGGTTGTCGGGGTCAACCAGGCTGTCGTCCCAGAGTTCGGTCCCCTGGTAGATATCCGGCACCCCCAGCGCAGTCAGTTTGAGGAGTTGCTGGCTGAGGGCGTTGACCAGACCGGCATCGACGTGGCTGGCGTGGAAGGCGGCGAAGTCGTCGCGGAACGGACCTCCCCGGCGCGGATCGAGGATGCCGGCGATGAACCGCGTCAACGCCGCCTCGTACTCCTCGCTCGGGTTGAGCCAGTTGGTGCGCTGGGCGGCCTCGCGGATGGCCTTGAACGCGTAATCCTGAATCCGGACAACGTACTCAGCGTGCGCGGATGCGTCAGGTGTCAATGGCCAGGTACCGAGCAGCGTCTGGTAGATCAGCCAGGTGTCGTTCTTGTGCGGCGCCAGCGCGCCTTCGACGCGGGTCCGGTGCCGGCGGTTGAGGCGCGTCCAGCGGTTCAACGCGGCGCGCCACTCGGACGGCGACTCGCTGAGCACGTTGATGCGTGCCCGCACATCCTCACTCCGCTTGGTGTCGTGGGTCGATGAGGTCAGCATGGCGCGCGGCCAGTGACGCTGCCGGGCGCGGTTCAAGCGGTGGAACTCCTCGACCGTGGTGCCGAAGTGGTTAGGATCACCGCCGACCTCGTTGAGGGAGGTGAGCCGGTTGAAGATGTAGAAGGCCGTATCCTCCAGCCCCTTCGCCATGACCGGGCCGGTCAGTTGCTGGAACCTCATCGCGAAGCGCGTGTGGCGGGCGACACCGGCACCGTCATCGCCCGGCGTGTCGCCGACCTGAAGCAGCAGCACATCGGCCAGGAAGTCGTAAACGGAGATATCGCGGCGCGGTGTCCGCCGCTTGGCCAGCGTGATCGACTGCTCGATGTAGCGGCGATCACGCTCGGCAACGCCTTCGCTGTCCGGGACCGTATAGGTGCGATAGACGGGGAAGCAGGCGCAGGTTTGACGCAGCGCGTCGCGCAGATCGTTGGCGGTGAAGTCGCGGGAGCGGCGGTTGTGCTCGGAGATGCGGTTTAGCGCGTTGGTGAGGACGTTCACTTCGCTCGGGAAGGCATCGCGCAGCTGCCCGTACTTCATCTGGTAGACCAGTTCGGGGAAGCGGATACGCTCACCGGTGAAGCGGTCGTAGACCTGATCGAGGGCACGACGCCGATCGTGATCGACGAACAACCCAGTCGTGGACCGCGCGAACTCGTAGCCGACGGTGCCGGCGACCATCCAGTTCTCGGGGAGCGTTTCGCCGTGTTCGAGGATTTTCTCGGCAAGGACGTAGAGCGGCCAGTGCCGGCTGGCCGCCGCGATCCGGTCCAGTGCCGCATCCGCGGCTTGCTCCAACGCGGGACGAAGGTCATCCCAGGTGGCGTCATCCAGCTGGGTTAGCCGGCCTCGGCCGAGCGCCATGAGGTAGCCGCGCTGCAGCGCGCGGAAATAGCCGGCCGGGTCCCAGAGTCCATCGGGGTGGTCGATGCGGACCCCGTCGACACTGCCGTCGGCGAGCAATTCGAAGAGGAACGCATGCGTCGCGGCGAAGACCTCCGGTTCCTCCTGCCGGATCGCCGCAAGCGTGTTGATGGCGAAGAAGCGGCGGTAGTTGATCTCTTCGGCCGCTACTCGCCAGAAGGCGAGCCGGTAGGGCTGCTGTTCGAGCAGGTCGTCGAGCGCATCGAACGCGGAGGGCTCACCGGTGTCGCCGTTGAGCCCGGCGACGACGGCGGCGATGGCCGCGGCGGTGGGCGCCGAGCGTGCGACGAGTGTGGCGAGCCGATGCTTGGCGACGATCTGCTCCCGCTGCCGGACATGGACCGCCGCGCGGTCGGCGGCCACCACATCCGGCAACCGATCCAGCGCGGTGATGATGCTCTCGAATTCGAGCCGATCGAGGTCATCTTCGGCCAGTTCCGCCTCGATCGCGGGCAGCGCCCGGCGGAGGACCGCCGGATACGTCGCCGGTGCGATGGGCAACGGCGTCTCCCAGTAGTGAACGGTAAACGCGCCTTCCGCGCAGGCGAGCGTGAGCTCGCCGCGTTCGAGGACCACACCGTACTGGTCGCCGAGGATCGGCAGCAGGACCTTGCCGTGCAACTCTCGCTTGAGCGGTTCCCAGTCGATGTCGAAGACGGCGGCGTACGGCGAGTGGCGACCGTTTTCGAGCACATCGAGCCACCAACGGTTCTGGCCGCCGCCGATGCCCATATGATTGGGCACGAAGTCGAGAATCAGGCCCATGGCGTGGTCGTGGAGGGCGGCAACGAGCGCGTCGAAGTCGGCGCGTGTGCCGATTTCCGGGTTGAGCTGGCCGTAATCGACGACGTCGTAGCCGTGCATCGAGCCGGGTGCTGCCTTGAAGATCGGCGAGGCATAGACATGGCTGACACCGAACCGGGCCAGGTACGGTACGATCGCGGTCGCATCCCGAAAGGTGAACTCATGGTTGAGCTGGAGCCGGTAGGTCGCCCGGGGTGGCTCGGCGCTCAGCTCGGCGAGCACTTCGCGGATCAGTACCGCGGCGTCGACTTGTACGTCGAGCGGTGGTTTCGACTGTGCTTCGGTCAACGATTCGATCCTGATTCCACTAGGTCCGCCGGCGGCGCGAAGACGGCCTCTATC
>JACDBO010000101.1 GCA_013694885.1 Chloroflexia bacterium
GCGCGACGCGCTGCTGAGATTCTTCCCGCTGGTCAGAATGACGATCATGGGGCATTGCTCAAGCAATCACCCGGATTCCGTATCACGCGCCGTATCGGTGCGCGGAGCGGGCCTTTGCCTTGGCTGCCTCCTCGATCCGATCCTTCGGTGCCGCGCCGGATTCGAGCGCGGCGAGAAACCGCGCCGAGATCCGGGCGATGTCGTCGACAGCCTCGGCAAACGCAGCCTCGTTCACCCTGGACGGCTTCGTGAAACCGCTGATCTTCCTGACGTATTGCAGGGACGCGGCATGAATCTCCGCCTCGGTCGCCGGCGGCTCAAAGTTGTAGAGCGTTCTGATGTTCCTGCACATTCCACATTGCCTCCAGCTCGTCCCCGGAGTCCCCGGATCGTTGCACGCCTTCCAGCACGCGCGCTATCACCGCCTTTGATGCTCACGCCGGATCGTAGACGGCCCGGTAATGATGCAGCACGTTTCCCGAGGCGACCACCCGGGTCGCCAGCAGCTCAAGCTGAAGCTGACGTCGGAGATCGCCAAACAGCGCCATCCCGCGCCCGATCACCAGCGGACGAACCAGAAGCCGAAACTCATCGACCAATCCAAAGCCGACGAGCGTCGCCAAGAGTTCGGGACCACAGACCAGGAGCAAGTCCCGACCGGGCAGTTGCTTGAGGTTGGCGATGCGCTCGGCAATATCGTCCTTGATGAGGATGTCGTTATCCTCCACCTGCTCCAGCGTCCGCGACACCACGACCCTGGTCATGCCCCGGAAGATGCGGGCAAACTCGATATCGATCGCCGAGTTGGACGTGTCGGTCAGATCGAGGGCATCCCAGTAGGACACGAATCCCTCGTAGACCACCCGCCCAAACACGACACCGTCCGCCGACGCGAAGAGCTCGTTGGCGAACCTCATCTCTTCCTCAGGGGGCTCGTAGTCCAGGAACGCTCCATCAGGGCCGGCGATGAAGCCATCCAGCGTGGTGAACATATACACGGCAATCTTGCGCATGTGCATTCCCGTTTCGAGGCGGTGCGTGCGGCGCGCACGCCGCGCACACCGCGCCCTGACTTCGGGCATCTCGTCGTCTGGCGCTCACCATGCCGTGCCGGATGTCCATGGGCTCACGCCGCAACGCCGCCAGCCGTGCCAGGTGACACGTTGCCTCCAGCCCGTCCCCGGCTCCATCGCTGCCAAGACGACCGAGGGGCGCTACGACGATTGCTGCGCGGCCATCCGCTCGCGCTGGCGCTCCTCTTGCTCGCGGAGTTCAGGGGTGAACTCCGCGCCGAAGTCCTCGGCCTCGAACACCTGCCGAATCTCGATCTCGGACTCGCCTTCGAGCGGGTTGGGGCAGCGCTTGACCCACGCGATCGCCTCGTCCAGCGACGCCACCTGGATTATCCAGAAGCCGGCGATCAGCTCCTTCGTCTCCACGAATGGCCCGTCGATCACGGTCCGCTCCTTGCCCGCGAACTTCACGCGGGCGCCCTTGGAGCTTGGTTGGAGGCCCTCGCCGGCGAGCATCACGCCGGCCTCCACCAACTCGTCGTTGTACCGCCCCATCTCGGTCAAGAGTTGTTCGTCCGGCATTACCCCTGCCTCGGTGGTCTCGTCGGCCTTAAGCAGAATCATGAACCGCATCGTCGTCTCTCCTTTATCGTGCCGAGCCGGGTCTCCGGCCGACTCCGACCGGACATCTCCCCGCGCCCTACCTTAACGTCGAACGAGAGGGCGTCAAATCGACAGGACGGAGGACGGCCCTCACCCCCAACCCCCTCTCCCAATGCTGAGCGAGCGGTCATGGGGAGTGCGTCAGTCGTCGATAGCGGCGTAGGCGGTGGTCCAGAAGTCGAGGTACGCACCGGGAGCGCTGGGGGAGTCCATGATGCGCTGAGTCATGAGGATGCCGACCAGCTCCTCGGCGGGGTCGGTGTAGGCCGATGTGCCGTAGCCGCCGACCCAGCCGTAGCGGCCGGGGGTGGCGGAGAGGTCGTCGCGCTTCGTGTTGATGGAGAGGCCGAAGCCCCAGCCAAGGTTGTGCCAGAAACCGGGGATGAAGGGCGAGGCGGCTTTTTGGGCGGGGGTAATGTGGTCGGTCGTCATCAACTCGACCGACGGGCGCGACAGGATGCGTATGCCCGCGTACGTGCCCTTGTCGAGCATCATCAGGCAGAAGGCGAGATAGTCGTCTACGGTCGACACCAGCCCACCGGCGCCGGACTCGAAGATGGGAGGGACGGCGAAGCGGCCGCCGCGCGCCTCGTCGAACACGGCGAGGCCACCAGTGGCGGGGCCACCGGTCTCGACGTCGGTCCGGTAGCAGGTCGGCAGGCGGTCGAGCTTTGCCCCAGGCACGGTGAAGGCGGTGTCCTTCATCCCGAGGGGGGTGAAGAGGCGTTCGCGGAGGAAGGTTTCCAGCGTCTGGCCGGACGCCCGAGCGATGAGGACGCCGAGGATGTCGGAGCCGCTGTTGTAGTGCCAGCGCTCGCCCGGCTGGTGGAGCAAGGGCAGCGTGCCGTAGCGCCGCATCAGCTCGTCGGGCGGGTGGACTGGCAGGTCGGGGCCGGGGGCGAGCCCGGCCTCCTCCATCGCCGTCTGGATGGGGTATCGGGCCGGGAAGACCATCACGGCGCCGATGCCGAGGCGAAACGTCAGCAGATCGCGCAGGGTGGTCGGCCGGTTTGCGGGGACGGTGTCGTCGAGCGGGCCGTCGAGCCGTTTCAGGACGCGGCGATCGGCCAGTTCGGGGAGCCAGTGGTCGACCGGGTCGTCCAGCCGCAGGACGCACTCTTCGACGAGGATCATGGCGGCCGCGGCCACGATCGGTTTGGTCAACGAGGCAATGCGAAAGATGGTGTCGCGCCGCATCAGGGCGTCGCCGCCGGCCGCGAGTGTCCCGATGGCGTCGACATGGACCTCGCCACGCCGGTTGACGAGCGTGACGAGGCCGGGCACCGTGCCGCGTTCGACATGGCCGGCCATGACGTCGTGCATGCGGCCGAGCCGCACCGAGGATAGTCCGCCACCGCTCATGTACCTCGCCCCTCCCTGATCTCGATTGCGCAACGGCGTACGCCGGCCGCTTGCTCGCCCATCGATCCCTCGACCGGAGCATCCTCCTCAGAAGCGACAGCGGGTCTGGCTGAACGGCTCGCCTTTGCCGAAGCCGAAGGCCGTCGCGGGCTTAACCTCAAAGACCAGAGCGATATTGCCACTCGCGCCGGCAAAGGCGTCGTCGCGGACGGTGAAGTGCCAGTCGCTGCCGAACTTGGCCTCGTACAGGTCGGCGATGCGTTGGAGCCTGGCATCGTCGCGCACTCGCACGGCCTCGCCTTCGATGACCAGATCGAGCCCTTCGTCGAAGTTGTTGCAGCCGGTGGTGAGGATGCATTGCGTGTTGTGGACGAGGTTCTTCGCTTTGCGTTCCTGCTCGCCGGTACAGAAGTACAGCGCGCTATCGAACCAGACGGCGATCAGCGGGGTAACGTGCGGTCGTCCGTCCGGGCGCACCGTCGATAACCAGTAGACCGCCGCTTGCTTCAGGCGCTCGCGTGCCTCCGACCACGTGGTGGGCGAGGCGCTGTTGTCGCTAAATGCGTGATCCAGCTCGGTTATTGGTTCTTTCTCCGCCACCGCTGTTCACCTTTCGCTCACTGGTCCTGGCTGCTCATGTCGGCTCGCTGGTAGCGGAGGTAGACGACTCCAGAGGCAAAGGTGCGCGTTTCGACGAGCATCAGGTCGATCTTGGTGTCCGGCGGCAGGAAAGACAGACCGTTTCCAAGCGCGACCGGGTGGAGGAAGAGGCGGTACTCATCGATCAAGCCGAGCGGTATGAGAGACGCGGCCAAGGTCGGTCCGCCGAGGTCGAGGTTTTTGCCGGATTGGGCTTTCATCCGCCTCACGTCAGCGGCGGCATCGTCGCTGACGAGACGGGCGTTTCCGTCGACATGTGAGAGCGTCCGCGAGAAGACGACCTTCGGCATTTCTTTCCAGATGCGGGAGAACTCCGCGATGTAGTCAGGAGCCGACGGGTCTTCATCTGCCGTGGGCCAGAAGTCGTTCATGAGCTCGAACAACCGCCGGCCGTATAGGTAGGCGCCGACCTCGGCCTGCTGGTCGTTGACGAAAGTGTGCAGCTCCTCGTCGACCTTGACCCAGTCGAGCGAACCGTCCGGCCGCGCGACGAAGCCATCGAGTGAGACCATCATCGAGTAGACCACGTTGCTCATCAGTGCTCCGTTCAAGCTAGGTCGATCGAGGCGTCGGTGGATAGGGATCCGGCGAAGGTAATCGTGTTGCCTTCGGGGTCGGTGCGAATCGCGAATCGCCCGACCTCGCCCGTCGTGATCGCTCCAGGGCGGAAACCTCGTCCCGCCAGGTCCGCGATGCGCGCATCCAGGTCATCGACGATGAGCGTCGGCACGGCGCCACCGCCGCGTTCAGGGTCGTGAAACACCTGGACACCGTCGGTCTCAGTGACCTGCCATTCGGCCAAGCCGTCCATCGGGCGTCGGTCGGCCGGGCGTCCAAAGAGGCGTTCGTACCAGGCGAGTGCCGCATCGAAATCGACGACGGTGACCTCCGCCAGGACATTGGTGATAGCCATGCTTGCTCCCTTCCTCGCGGTGATCGATCAGGTGGTCGCGGACTGGCGTTCCAGTTCCGCGCCCAGGGCATCCAGCAGTGAGCCCGTGCCCTGCGCCCGCTTGTCCGGTGTGTCGAGACCGTCGAGGTAGGCGCCCTGCTCGGTGTAGATCAGGCGCGTGCCGGCGGCCGCGGGTTTTAGCTCCACCGTCGCCAGCGAGACCGAGATCCGGGCCTCGTCCAGATGCATGTCATAGGTGTAGACGATGCGCTGGTCCGGCACGATGTCCTGATAGCGGGCGGCGAAGGTAAGGACCGGGCCGACCGGCGGGCCGCCACTGGTGCGTTCATGACTGCCGATCCGGAAGTCGTACTCAGCCTCGCCGTCCTCCCAGTCCTCGGGACCCGCGAACCAGCGAGCCTTGGCCGCGGGGTCCGCCCAGGCCGCGAAGACCCGCGCCGGCGCGGCGTCGTAGGTGCGCTCGACGACGAAGGTGGCGTGCGTCACGGATCGCTCGGTCATGGTTCCCTCCCATAGTTCGCTTCGTCAGGCTGCTCGGCGAGGTAGTCGCCGAGTCGATCGAGGCGGTGTTCCCAGCTCGACCGCCGCTCGCTGACCCACTGCTCAACCGTCCGCAGCGCCGCCGGTTCGATACGGCAGGTGCGCACCCGCCCGACCTTCTCGGACGTGACGATGCCGCTCGCTTCGAGGACGTGCAGGTGCTGGAGCACCGCCGGCAGCGACATGGCGAGCGGCCGCGCGAGTTCGCTGACCGACGCCGGCCCGCGGCTCAACCGCTCCACCATCACGCGCCGGCTCGGGTCCGCCAGCGCCTGAAACACGAGATCGAGCGAACCTGCATAGTTAATCATGTACTTAAGTGTATCGTTGAGCTGGAGTCTGTCAAGTGGGCGCCGCCAGGAAAGAGGGACGGGGTAAACTCAGCACCGCGAGGCGGCGTGCCTTCGTCCAGCTCACCGCATCGACCACACAAGGAGAAGTCGCCTCATGGATTGGAAGCTCGAACTGATCGTGATTCCCGTCTCGGACGTGGACCGCGCCAAGACCTTCTACACCGAGAAGGCCGGTTTCAATGCAGACCATGACCAGACGGTCAGCGATGAGATTCGCTTCGTGCAGCTGACACCCCCCGGCTCGGCCTGCTCGATTGCCTTGGGGCGAGGAATCGTGGAGGGGCAGCCGGGTTCCGTCAAAGGCTTGCAGATGGTCGTGTCAGACATCAACGCCGCGCACGCCGAACTCGTCGAACGGGGGGTGGAGGTCAGCGACGTTCAGGTGCTCGACTGGGGCTCGTTCGTCTACTTCAGCGACCCCGACGGCAACGCCTGGTCCGTCCAGCAACTGCCCGATCGCACGTAGCTGGCAAGGAGCTGGACACGGTCCCGTTCGGCCCCGTCGCTTCGTTCGTCACAGAGCTCACGGGAATCGATCGGTCGTTGCGGGGCGGCACGTCGAACTCATGACGCATCGGTGGGGTGGACTTGGCACGCCCTTGTCTGACGCCTCCGCCGGGTTCCCTCAACGGGCGGTCCTGATCGATCGATGGAGGCAGCACCGTCATGAGAACCATCGAGTTTATCCACGAGACGCGCTGGTACGACCTCCCCGACCAGGTGCGTAGCCAGGCGCGGCGTTGCCTCCTGGACACCCTCGGGGCCGCCCTGGGTGGCCGCGGAACGGAGCTGTCGCGCATCATCCACGACTTCGCGGCGGCGACCCACGGCGGCACTGGGGCGAGGCTCTGGCTCGATGGTCGCACGGTCTCGCCACCTGGGGCGGCGCTGGCGAACGGCATGACCATCGACTCGCTCGACATCCACGACGGTTCCCTCCTCGTGAAAGGGCATGCCGGCGCCGCGGTCGTGCCAGCCGCCCTCGCCACCGTGCCGGTCGATGGTGACCGGCCGGTCTCTGGACAGGACCTGCTGACCACCCTGGTAATTGGCTACGAGGTGGCACTCAGGGCAGGCATCGCGCTGCACGCCACCGTCCACGACTACCACACGTCCGGTGCCTGGAATGCCCTCGGGTGCGCGGCCATCGGGGCTCGGCGCCTGGGGCTTGGGGCGGACCAGACGCGACACGCCCTCGGCATCGCGGAGTACCACGGCCCGCGCTCGCAGATGATGCGCTGCATCGACCATCCGACGATGCTCAAGGATGGCTCCGGTTGGGGCGCGATGACCGGCGTTAGCGCGGCGATGTTGGCGGCGGCCGGCTTCACCGGTGCCCCGGCCGTCACGGTCGACGCGGCGGATGTCGCCGCCACCTGGGCGGACCTCGGAACGCGGTGGCGGATCACCGAGCAGTTCTTCAAGCCGGACGCCGTCTGTCGCTGGGCGCAGCCAGCGATCGCGGGTGCCCTCGCGCTGCAGCGGAGTTATCTGCTGCCGCACGCCGGCATCGAGCGGATCCAGGTGATTACCTTTCACCAGGCGACGCGTCTCGCCTGCCGGCGCCCAACCACGACCGAGGAGGCCCAGTACAGCCTGCCATTTCCCGTCGCCGCGGCGCTGGTGCACGGTCACCTCGGACTCGCCCAACTCAGCGGCGGCGGATTGGACGATCCACACGTCCTGCGGCTCGCTGATCGCGTCGAACTCTTGGATGACCCGGAGCTGAGCGCGCTATTCCCCGCCGAGCGCGTGGCGCGCGTGCGGATCGAGACCGCCGACGGCGGCGTCCACGACTCGGGCGACACCCAGGCCCGGTGGGATGCCTCGGCCCCGCCGACCGATGAGGAGCTGATCGAGAAATTCCGCTGGTTGGCGAGGGAACGTGTCTCGGCGGCACGGGCGACTGAGCTGGTCGACGTCGTCTGGAACTGCGCCGAACTGTCCGACGTCGGGAGCTTGGTCGGGCTGCTGGCGGCGCCAGATGAGGTGGCTCATACGGACCGCGGATGAACAGTGGTGGAATGTCCCCACCGCAGTGACGCGCCGGCTGCGCCGTCGAGCGCTTCGCGCGCGATGCAGCTGCTGGGATTCTTCCTTCGTCAGAATGACGGCGAATGGCGTTGCCCAACTCATCAGGCGGATTCCGTATGACAATGCGAGCGCATGAGGAACCACTCGTTGATGGGGGGCGTGCTCCATCGCAACGAGAGGCACCAGTGCCAGGATTTCTCGCCGCGGCTCGAAATAACCGTGTGGGAGGGCAGCAGATCCCCGATCACAGCATGAGCGTACCGTGGGTCTCAGATCCTAATCCGCCGCCGCCTGGCGGGTGGCGGGGGCGGCGATAATTTGCCCGGTGAGCTCGCGTTCGACGATGTGGCAGGCGACGTGGCGGTCGGGCGCGACTTCGACGAGGGGGGGCATGGTGATGTCGCAGAGACCCTCCTCGAAGTAGGGACAGCGTGGGTGGAAGACGCAGCCGCCGGGGAGGTTGGTGAGGCTCGGGATGTCGAGGCTGCGCAGCTGCAACTTTTCTTTCGAGCGGGTCAGGTCCGGGTCGGCTTCCGGGATGGCGGCGGCCAGGGCGCGGGTGTAGGGCTGCAAGGGGCGACCGATCACTTTCGGGGTGGGGCCATACTCGATGAGCTTGCCGACGTACATGACGCCGACGTGCCCTTCCCAACCGAAGTATTTCACGACGGCGAGATCGTGCGTAATAAAGAGGAAGGTGACGCCTAAATCGTTGCGCAGCTTGAGCATAGTGTTGAGCAGGCTGACGCGGATCGAGACGTCGACCATGGAGACGGCTTCGTCGGCGATGATCAGCCGCGGGTTGAGGGCCATCGCCCGCGCCACCGAGATGCGCTGGCGTTGACCGCCACTGAGCTGGTGCGGATATTTGGTGATGAAGTTCTCGGCCGGGCGCAGATCGACCAGCTCGAGCAACTCGCCGACCCTCCGCGTCGCCTCCCGCCGGCCTTTGGCGAGCTTGTGGTGGAGGAGCGGCGCGCTCAGCGTCTCGCCGACGGTGTGGACGGGGTTGAGCGAGGCGTAGGGGTCCTGGTGGACGATCTGGACCGCCTTGCGGTACTCCTTGAACTCGTCTTTGCTCAGCTTCTGGAGGTCCTTCCCTTCGAACTCGACGGTGCCGGCGCTCGGCTTGAGCAGCCCGGCGGCCATCCGGGCGACGGTGGTCTTGCCGCTGCCGCTCTCGCCGACGAGGCAGAGGATCTCGGCGGGGTGCAGGGCGAGGGAGACATCGTCGACGGCGGTGATCTTGCCGCGCCTGGTGTCGAACTGACGGGTCAGGTGCTGGAGCGCCATCAACGGTTCAGCCATATCTTGCCGCCCTTCACGTTTACGATTTGGTCGGTATCGCGAGCCGGTTTACCATCTTTTCGTCGTCGATTTGACACGGGGTGATCGAACCGTCCCGGTTCAACCGATACGCCGTGGTGGCCGAGGAGAGCGCACGCCGTGCGCCCCTACCTGCCGAACGATGCCGGTACATGCGTACCAGGCTGCCTCGGACGCGGGCGACCACACCGGGTCGCCCCTACCTGGCTCACGTCATTGGCTCGTCGCGTTTTCCACACGCGGTACGTAACTGACTCGATCCTTCGTCTAGACCGCCGCCTCGGCGACTTCTTCGACTTCGATGTGCTCCCAGATCTCCGGCTCTTTGGTCACTTGGTCGTGGTGGTGGCAGGCGACGTAGTGGGCGGGCGCGATTTCCACCAGTGGCGGGTTTTGCCGCGAGCAGATGTCGGTGCGGTAGGGGCAGCGCGGGTGGAACGGGCACCCGGACGGGATGTTGAGCAGGTTGGGGGTGGCGCCGGGGATGGCGGTGAGCGGGGTGAAGTCCTCACCGGTGATCGGCGGCACGGCATTGAGCAGACCGACGGTGTAGGGATGTTTCGGCTGGTAGAAGACGTCGCGCACCGGGCCGTCCTCGACCACCTCGCCGGCGTACATGGTGACGACTTTGTCGGCCAGCTCGGCGGCGAGGGAGAGATCGTGGGAGATGAAGATCATGGTGAAGTCGAGCTGATCGCGCAGGGTACGGATGACGTCGATGATCGCCCGCTGGGTGATGATGTCGAGGGCGGTGGTCGGCTCGTCGAGGATGATGAGCTGTGGGTCGAGCAGCAGGCTGAGGGCGATCGAGACACGCTGGCGCATGCCGCCACTGAGTTCGTGGGGGTAGGCGTTGTAGACGCGGTCGCCATCGAGCTGGACTTTTCGCAGCAGTTCGAGGGCCTTCTCCTGGATGCGTCCCTTGTTGTGCTCACCGTGGGCGCGGGCCGTTTCCTGGAAGGTATCGCTGACCTTGATGACCGGGTTGAGCGAGTTTTGGGCGGCCTGGAAGACCATCGAGAACTCGCGCCAGCGCAACTGGCGGAATTGCTTGTCGTCCACGTTGAGCAAGTCAACGGTCTTGCCGTCTCGCGTCCGGTACGTGACCTTGCCGCGGGCGACGCGGGCGGAGCGGACGAGCATCCGCTGCAGGGCGAAGCCGAGGGTCGACTTGCCGGAGCCGCTCTCGCCGATCAGGGCGACGGCCTCGCCGGCGCGGATCTCGAGATCGACGCCGCGGACGGCCTGCATCCAGCCGCGCTCCGTGCGGTACTCGACCCAGAGGTCCTCGACGCGGAGGACGACCGGCGCGTCCGGTCTCGGTCCGGTGGCATCGCGGGTTGGGACCGGATCACCCTGAGCGTTGGGGGTTGTCGGCCGCTCGTCCGTCGAGGTCATGCCCTAGCCCTCCCGCAGGCGTGGATTGAAGACATCCTCCAGCGCGCGAGAGACCATCACGAGCGAGAGCTGGAGCAGGGAGATCATGAAGATCGGCGCCAGGATGTAAAGCAGGCTGTCCTTGAAGAAGAGCGCGCCCTTGGTGTAGGCGTCCTGGATCATCAGGCCCCAGTTGTCGCCGGCCAGCGGCACGAGACCAAGGAAGTAGAGGGCAACCTGCGCGTAGATGGCGCTGGTCATCGCGAAAATGAAGTTGATGAGGACGTAGCTCATCATGTTGGGGATGATCTCGCGGAAGAGGATGCGCGGGGTGCCGAGGTCGAGCGTCCGCGCCGCCTCGACGTACTCGCGCTCCTTGAGGGAGAGTACCTGGGAGCGCACGGCGCGCAGCAGCGTCGGCCAGGAGATGGCGGCGATGACCACGGCGAGGAGGGACGCGCTGCTCAGCGTGATGTAGGCCGCCAGGACGCCGAGCAGCACGATCCCCGGGATCGTCAGCACGACGTCGGCGAGCACCAGGATCGCCGTATCGAAGCGGCCACCGATGAGCGCCGCGAGCGACCCGAAGACGACGCCGATGAAGGTCGTCAACACCGCCGCCAGGACGCCGATGAACATGATGC
>JACDBO010000124.1 GCA_013694885.1 Chloroflexia bacterium
CGGTGAGAACGAGCACCCGGGTTGAAAGCTGCAGTGCGGTGATGCCCCGGATCGCTTCCAGACCTCCTCCCGGCATGGAGAGATCGGCGACGACCACGGTCGGGACGTACGTCCTGGCGGCTTCGATCGCGTCAGGACCGTTCTCCGCTTCCGCAACCACTTGCATGTCTGGTTGTGCTTCCAGCAGAGCGCGAAGGCCGGCGCGCACGATGCCATGGTCGTCAGCAAGTAGGACACTGATCACGTCAGCGGCGAGTGGACTGGTGCTTACCATCGGGCCACGGTCCGTTCTCCAACCCGATTCGCTTCCGCGCCTCCGCGGCTGGTGGATGGAATCCACGCCTTGATCCGTACGCCTGACGGATGGAGTTGGTGGATGGACAACCTGCCCCCGACGAGCGCGACGCGCTCTTCCATCCCGAAGAGCCCGAGCCCCAAGCCGCTCTCGTCGCGGCGTGTCGGTACCGTTGGATCGAATCCTCGCCCGTCATCGTCGATCGTGATCTCGACCCAATCCTTGTTTCTGACGAGGACGATCGCCGCCTTGGAAGCTTTGGCATGTTTGGAGATGTTCGTCATGGCCTCCTGGGCGACGCGATAAAGCACGAGCTCGACCTCGCTGGGCAACCGGTCCCGTTGAGCGCGAACGTCAAGGGTGACAGGAATGCACAGGTTCTCGGAGAACCGCTGCGCCAGATCTCCGAGCGCCTCCCGCAAACCGAGGTCATCCAACGCGGGAGGGCGCAATTCGAGTGCCAATCGCCGGACACCTTCGATCGCTTCCACCGTCATGTTTTCCAACGTCTCCGCGGTGGCCCGAACATCGCTGCTTGGGGACGCTTTCATGGCCGACACGCTGAGCAACTGCGCGAAAAGCACCTGAGCGGTGTCATCATGCAGCTCGCGGGCGATTCGCTTGCGTTCGTCCTCCTGAGCCCGGATAACCTGAGTCGCCAACTCGCGAAGTTGCGCCTGATCCCGCTCCAGCTCGTCAAGGGTTCCATTGAACGTCTCGGCCAATCTCGCGAGTTGCGGGTCGCTGAAGGGAACCGGCCGAGCTCTCGCCGACAGATCTCCCTCACGCACCGCGTTCGCCACCTCTTCGAGACTGTCGAGTGGCTGGAACGCTGCACGCAATACGAAATAATTGACGACTACACTCAGCAGCACACCGATTGACGCGAACACAAGCACGAGTTCGCTGCGAGAGGGCACATCCGAGTCGCGAACCGCCGTCGCGGTGACGAACGTCCCGGCGGTGGCGCCGAACAGGACGATGGCGGCGTTCGCGATCAGAACCTTGTAGAACAGTGGTACGGCACTGATGCGTCCGGACATGGAAGCTATCCGCCCTATGCCTGACCTGTGGAACATGTCGCCTGGGTTCACCTCCTGAAGACGACGACAGAGCGAGCGATTATGCAATGGATGGTGTTGAATATCGATGAGCTGCCGGGTTCGCTTGCGCCGTCCTAGGGCCTGTTTTCAAACGGGCAGCCAGAGAAGGATGGCGGCGAGGGTGATGAACGCATGATAGGTCTCCTCTAGTTTCTCGTAGCGGGTGGCGATCGCCCGGTTCTGCTTGAGCCGGTTGATCGTGCGCTCGACCTGGTTGCGCTCCCGGTAGGCGGCGCGGTCGAAGCGCGCGCCCCGGCGCGATTCCGTCCGGCGGCGCGGGATCACGGCGCCGATCCCGCGGCGGCGCAGATAGGTGCGGATCGCGCGGCCCGTATACCCCTTGTCGCCGACCACCCGGTCGGGCCGGAGGCGGGGGCGGCCCCGGCCAGGACGGGCAACCGCGCCCCGCTCCAGCAGCGCCGCCACCTGGGTCGCTTCATGCGCCTGTCCCGGCGTCAGCGTCCACGTCATCGGCTTGCCGCGCCGCTCGGTGCGCAGGTGGAGCTTGGTGCCCCAGCCGCCCCGGCTCCGGCCAAGGGCCTGGTCCGCGCCCCCTTTTTGGGCGCCCCCGCCGCATGCGGATGCGCCCGGATACTGGTGCCATCCAGAAAGTGCAACTGCCAGTCCAGCTCCTTGTGGCGGTCAGCGGCGGTCTGCAGCGCGCGCAGGATCTCGTCCCAGACGCCCGCCCGCTGCCACCGCCGAAAGCGCGTGTACACGCTTTCCCAGGGGCCGTAGCGTTCGGGCAGGTCACGCCAGGGTGCACCGGTCCGCAGCCGCCAGAGCATACCTTCCACCATCGGCCGATGGGCCTTGGCCGGGCGTCCGGTCGTCGCCCGTTGCGGAGGCAGGTACGGGGCGAGCACCGCCCATTGGTCGTCGGTCAATTCATGGTCTCGCATCCGCAGAGGATACCACTTTGAAAACAGGTCCTAGCCCCGGGCCGGTGCGAGCAAGCCGAAGGTCCCGTCGCGACGGCGATACAGAACGTTGAGCTGATCCTCGTCCGAATTCTGGAAGAGAAAGAACTCATGTCCGATCAGTTCCATCTGATCGATCGCCTCCTCGACGACCATGGGTTTCATTTGGAACCGCTTGGTCCTGACGATCGGTGAGATGGCATCCTCGTCATCGGTTTCCACCGTGTCGGTAGCGGCCTGCATCCCCTGCAGGCCTGCAACCATACCGTCAGACGAGAAGCGCTGGGACCGACGCTTCCGATTCGACCGTTTGTCGCTGAACTTCCGGACCTGTTTGACCAGCTTGTCGATCGCGGCGTCGATCGCCTTCGCGGCGTCAGCATCTCGTTCCTCGGCCCGGAGAACATGGCGGCCTGTTCGAAGCGTGAGTTGCGCGGTCGTGATCTCGCGTCCTGCCCGAAGCACCTCCGTCCGTAATTCGAGATGGGCCTCGACGACGTGTTCCGCTATGCGGTCCAGCTTCGCCATCCGACGGTCGATGAACTCCTGAAGTCCTTCGGAAACCTTGGTCCCATGAGCCCGAATCTGGAGATCCATGCCTTCAGCATCCTTTCCGCGAACCACCACGAGAACTTCCGGAAGAAGATTCACAGAGCGGGGAAAGAGCAGATTTGGACCAGTACCCGACGACATCTGGAAATGGCGCCCGCGGAGGGACTCGAACCCCCGACGCCCACCTTAGGACGGTGGCGCTCTATCCACTGAGCTACACGGGCAAGAACCGATCTCGCAAACTTGTGAGCGGCATCGTACCACACTCTTCTCCAAATCGTAGCTGGCTGATCCCGCATCGAAAGGTGAAGCAAAATAGTGCGTACGTTCGCGTGAATGTAATACGTAGTAGCT
>JACDBO010000137.1 GCA_013694885.1 Chloroflexia bacterium
GCCGATCTCCTCGCCGGTCGCGTCGTAGACCGTCATCCCCTCGCGGACGCTCGCCAGCGGGCCGGCGTCGGCACTGCTTCCCATGTAGTCTCGTGGCCCCTGTGAGCTGGACATGGTTCCTCCTCTCGTGCGGGGAGCGTTGGGTCCGCCACCCCGGCCTCCAGCGCCTGCCGGAAGCACCTGTGTCCCCCGGCGTGCGCAATGGCCATGCCAGCTCCACCCGCCTCCCAACTCGACTGATCTGGCATAATCGCGCGCGTCGCCGCAATTCGAGCGGGACGATTCATGAACCCGGATGGACCATGAGCGACCGCGCGCGCCCGTTGGACGGCGCACCCCTCAGCTACATCCTCGCGAGACGCCGCCCGCTGTCCTGAAGCTGACCGTCGGTCTACAGGGACAGCGGGAGAGCGCGCCTGTTCACGCCGCTCCTTTCCCGCTCCACCGGGAGTGTTCCATCGTGTCCAGTCAAGGGTTGTTTCGCCGCCCGGCGCCCTGCCGGCCGCGCCTCGGCGGGCTCTGGCGGAGTCCCGATTTCCTCCGCTTGTGGGGCGCGGAGACGGTCTCCCAGCTCGGTTCGCAGTTGACGCTGGTCGTCATCCCGCTCATCGCGGCGCTCACCCTGAACGCGAGTCCGCTGGAGATGGGCTTGCTCACCGCCGCCGGCGGCATTCCACGGCTACTCATCGGCCTCATCGCTGGCGTCCGGGTCGACCGTCTGCCGCGCCGGCCGATCCTGATCCTGACCGACGTCGGGCGAGCCCTGGCGCTGCTGGCGATCCCTATCGCCGCGCTGTTTGGTGCGCTGGGAATGGAACTGCTCTTCGTGGTGGCGTTCCTCGTCGGTGTCCAGACCGTCTTCTTCAACGCCGCCTGGGTCGCCTTCGTTCCCCATCTCGTCGGCCGGGCAGGGCTCGCCGACGCCAACGGCAAGCTGATGGCGAGCATGTCGGTGGCGCAGGTGGTCGGCCCCGCGCTGGCCGGGAGTCTGATCGCGCTGCTCACCGCCCCGTGGGTGATCCTGCTCGACGCGCTCTCGTTTGCCTGGTCGGGGCTGCTCATCAAGCGGATCCGCACCCGTGAGCCCGCGCCCGACCGATCAGGCCGGGGCCGGCGCCTCGGTCAGGAGATGCGAGAAGGGCTGGGCGTGCTCGTCCACTCGCCGGTGCTGCGCGCCGACGCGGGCAGCATGGCGACGACGGTCTTCTCCGGCTACATGTTCCTCTCGGTCTACGTCCTCTACATGACCGAGAACCTCGGTCTCTCAGCGGGCGGCGGCGGCCTGGTCTTCGCCTGCGGCGGGGTCGGCGCCCTGGTCGGCGCGGTGATCGCCGCGCCGCTCGCCGCCCGTTTCGGTGTTGGGCGAACCATTGTCTGGTCGTGCGGGTTGTTCGGTGTCTTCGGTCTCACCGTGCCGCTGGCGATCTTCGCCCCCCGCTACGCCCTGCCGCTCGTCGTCTTCGCCGAGTTCGCGCAGTGGCTGGCGCTGCTGGTCTTCGACGTCAACCGGGTCAGCCTGCGGCAGGCCATGACGCCGGACCGCTTGCAGGGCCGCGTCAGCGCGTCGTCGCAGGTCCTGGTCGGTGGCATGCAGCCCCTCGGCGCGCTGACCGGCGGCGCGCTCGGCAGCCTGGTCGGCGTGCCGGTGACGCTGGTGCTCGCCTGCGTCGGGATGTTCTCCGCGGTGCTCTGGCTCCTCCGATCCCCGGTTCGCACCATCGAGCACTTGCCCACTGAGCCGCCGACCTCGGCTAACGTATCATGAGCGCACAAGCAAAAGGAGCGACCGGCCATGGCCACAACCACCCGCAAGCCATTCACCCAGCAACGCCGCGAGGGGAGCTGCCACATCCCGCCGGTCACGCTTCGGCTGCGGCCGGTCATCAACCTCACTGCGGATCAGCTTCTTGAACTCTCATCGCTCAACGGTGACCTTCAGCTGGAGCTTTCCGCGAACGGGGAGTTGATCGTCATGTCGCCGACCGGCAGCAGGAGTAGCGACCG
>JACDBO010000250.1 GCA_013694885.1 Chloroflexia bacterium
CCGCATGATCCCGGCGACTTCGTCCAGGTCATCCCGCATCAGGATCAGCCCGGCACTCTCCAGGGCGATGTCGGAGCCTGCCGTGCCCATCGCCACCCCGACATCGGCGGTCGCCAGCGCCGGTGCGTCGTTGATCCCGTCGCCGATCATCACCACCGCGCCGTGCTCCCGGCGCAGCGTGGTAAGCGCGGCGGCCTTGTCGGCGGGCAACAGCTCGGCATGGACCTCGTCGACACCGGCCGCCGTCCCGATCGTCGCCGCCACCGCCGCGCTGTCGCCAGTCAGCATCACGACCCGCGTGGCCCCGGCAGCGCGGATGGCGCGCACCGATTCCGCCGCGCCGGGCCGCAGGCGGTCGGCGACGGCGATCAGCCCGAGCAACTCGGGCTCGCCACCATCCGCCAAGCGGGCGACGAGCAACGCCGACCGACCCGCCGCGGCGTGCTCATCGACCACGGCCCGATGCGCGGCGAGATGCGCGGCGGAGAGACCCAGTTCTTCGAGGAGTCGCGTGTTGCCGATCGCGATGGTGTCGTCATCGAGCGTTACCCGCGCCCCCCGCCCAACCAACGCGGTGAAATCGCGCGTCTCCGGAATCGTCACCCGGTCATGCAGGGCACGGGCGACGACGGCGCGCCCGAGCGGGTGCTCCGAGTGCCGCTCGACACCGGCCGCCAGCCCCAGCAGCGCCTCGGCGCTCACGTCGCCGAACGGCACGACGGCGGCGACCCAGGGGCGACCGAGCGTCAACGTGCCGGTCTTGTCGAAGGCGACAACGCGCGCTCGACCGGCCCGCTCCAGCGCAGCGCCACCCTTGACCAGCACACCCCGCCGCGTCGCCGCGCCGATCGCCGACACGATGGCGACCGGCGTCGAGATGACCAGCGCGCACGGGCAGGCAATGACGAGCAGCACCAGCGCGCGGTAGACCCAAGTCCCGCTGTCCCCGCTCACGAGGGTGCCGAGGAGCGCGAGCAGCGCGGCCAGGGCGACGACCGCCGGTGTGTAGATGGCCGCGAAGCGGTCAACCAACTGCTGGGATGGCGCCCGGCTGCCCTGCGCCTCCTCCACGAGGTGGACGATGCGCGCCAGTGTCGAATCGGACGCGACGGCGCCGACCTCGACCACCAGCGTACCGGCGCCATTCATCGTCCCAGCGAAGACCGGCGCGCCCGGCTCGACCTCGACCGGCAGCGACTCGCCGGTGATCGCGCTCTGGTCGAGTGCGGAGGTTCCCTCGCGCACCGTGCCATCGGCCGGCAGCCGCTCGCCGGGGCGGACGCGGACACGGTCGCCGACCGCCAATGCACCGACGGCGACGGTCAGCTCAACGCCGTCGCGCACCAGCCACGCCTCGGCCGGCGAGAGGTCCAGGAGGGTACGAATCGCGGCCCGCGTCCGCTCGAAGGTGATGGCCTGGAGCGTGTTGCCGATCGTGAAGAGCACGACGACGAGCGCGCCCTCCGACCACTCGCCGAGCAGGGCCGCACCGACGACCGAGATCGTCATCAGCACATTCATGTCGATCGCGCGAACGCGCACGGATTGGAGCGCCGCCCGCGCGATCGGTGCGCCTCCCGCCACGATCGCCACCGCGTAGAGCGCGATAGTGACGAGCGCTGCCCCATCGAACCGTGACACCGCGAAGGCGACGGTCCAGAGCGCCGCCGCCGCCGCCGCCGGGATCAGCCGTCGGCTCCGCCACCAGACCGCGGCACCAACCTGCCGCCCACCACCCGGCTCCCGCCAGGTCGCCGTGTAACCAGCGCGGTCGACCGCACCGGCAATCGAGGGCACGAGTGCGTCATCCGTGGCTGGTTCCGCCTCGACGCTCAACATGCCGGCACCGAGACTGACCGCCGCCGAGCGCACGCCCGGCAACTGGCCAACGACCCGCTCGACGCTGCGCGCACAGTCGCCGCAATCCATCCCCACGACATCGAAGACGAGCGGCGCCTTCGTCCCCGGAACCGGTGCCGGTCGAGTCGTCACGCGAGCCTCCGTACTGGCGAATCCAGTTTTGTAATGGCTTCGGCGGCGTGCGCTCCCGCCATTGCCAGCAAGGCGACGACGTGGTCGTCGTCGAGCGCGTAGTAGACGACTTTTCCCTCCCGTCGCCGTCGCACCAGCCGGTGATCGCGGAGCACGCGCAACTGATGGGAGATCGTGGTCCGGTTGACCCCGGTGGCCGCCGCCAGGTCGCAGACACAGAGTTCTCCCGGCAGCAGCGCCGTGAGCACCCGCACCCGGGTCGGGTCGCCGAGCATCGCGAAGAGCGCGGCGACCCTTTCCCCGGCCGGCGTCTCGGCCATTGCCCCGCGCGCGGCCATCACCGCCCGCGGGTGGATGCACTCGACCTCACACTCCAGATCGAGCTCGGTGGTGTCCAAACGAGATGCGGTCTCAATCATATGTACCTCCATGCACACGTTCTCCGCACAGTCTACCCGAATACGTGTGCATGTGCGGGCACACGAAGAGCCCTCACCCCCCAACCCCCTCTCCCGTGCGCGGGCGAGGGGGAGCCGGCGATCTCAGCGGGGCACTCAGTCCTCAGTCCTCAGTCCTCTGCTCGGCCCTTCGTCGAGCAGCGGCAGGCGGACGGTGAAGACGGCGCCTGTGCCGGGTTCGCCGCCGACCTCGACGGTGCCGTCGTGGGCGTGCACCAGGGAAGCGACGATTGCCAGGCCGAGACCTGTCCCGCCCTTTGCCCGACCGCGCGCGGGGTCGGCTCGCCAGAACCGCTCGAAGATGCGCTCCCGGTCGTCCGCGTTGATACCGGGCCCCTCGTCGGCCACGACCAGCGCCACCGACGTTGCCCCGTGCTCGACCGCGACGTGGATGGGGATACCCGGTGGCGTGTGGGTGCGGGCATTGGTGAGCAGGTTGTCGATGACCTGCCGGAGTCTGGTGCGGTCGCCGTTGATGATCGCGTCGCCATCGACCGCCTCGGTCACCGGTCGATCCGGCTCGATGGCGCGCAGGTCGGCGACGGCCTCCCGCGCCAGGGCGGCGAGATTGACCGGCGTCATCTCCAACCGGCGCTGCTGGTCGAGCCGGGCGAGCAGCAGCAGGTCATCGACGAGCCGCGCCATCCGTTCCCCTTCGGACTCGATACGGCGCATGGCGTTGGCGACGGCCGGCTCGTCGCGCAACGCGCCTTGCCGGTAGAGCTCAGCGTAGCCGCGCAGCGAGGTCAGCGGGGTCCGCAACTCGTGGGCGGCGTCGGCGACGAAGCGACGCAGCCGCGCTTCGCCCGCCGCCCGGGTCTGGATGCCCCGCTCGATCTGGTGCAGCATCTCGTTGAGCGCCCCACCGAGGCGACCCAGCTCCGTGCGCGGGTCGGCGTCGGGCACGCGCCGGCTCAGATCCCCGCCGGCGATCGCCGCCGCTGTGTCGACCATCCGGTCGACCGGGCGCAACC
>JACDBO010000147.1 GCA_013694885.1 Chloroflexia bacterium
TTCTTACACACTGTAAGGATAAGGGCGGCAGGAGGGTAGAGTCAAACGGCGGGCGACGGTAACGAGACGAGGAAGGCGGCAGAGCAATGCTGGGATCAGCGGCACAGGTGGGATCGGTCAGCCCTGCGCCACCGGCATCGGCTGACCGTCGACCTGTCGCGTCGCGCTAGCCGCCTTGCATGCCGTCGTGGTCGGCAGGGACGTCGCGGCTGGGGGAGTCCTGCTCGACGGCGACGCCCATGCCGGTCTCCTCGCCGAGCCAGATCGCGCCGGCGCCGATCAGCAGCGCGACCAGGGCGATGGCGACGAGGTAGCCCCAATCCATCACGCGCTCGCGCAGCGGAGGGTGGAGGATCGCCGCGGCACTGGCGGGGCGCTGGAAGCGGCGCAGCCGCAGCGCGTTGGTGACGACGCTGACGCTGCTCATCGCCATCGCGGCGGCGGCGAGCACCGGGTTCAGCAGGAGACCGAACGCCGGGTAGAGCGCG
Organism: Chloroflexia bacterium; assembly: GCA_013694885.1. Lineage (GTDB taxonomy): Bacteria > Chloroflexota > Chloroflexia > Thermomicrobiales > UBA6265 > JACDBO01. The sequence continues at coordinate 489 of JACDBO010000147.1, forward strand.
CCCATCGCCACCGGCACCAGCGCCACGTTGTAAGCGAACGCCCAGATGAGCCCCTGCTTGATCGTGTTGACCGTCCGCCGCGAGAGGGCGATGCCGGTGACGATGGCCCGCAGGTCGTCACCGATGAGCGTGATATCCGAGGCGGCCATCGCCACGTCAGTCCCGGTGCCGATCGCGATGCCCAACTCGGCGCGGGCCAGCGCGGGCGCGTCGTTGATGCCGTCGCCGACCATCGCCACGATCCGGCCCTCCTCCTGAAGCGCCTGGATCTTGCCGTCCTTCTGATCGGGCAGTACCTCGGCCAGCACATGCTCGATACCGACCTCGCTGGCAATCGCCTCGGCGGTCGCCCGGTTGTCGCCGGTCAGCATCCAGACATCCAGCCCGAGCGCCTTGAGCTGCGCCACCGCCTCGCGCGACTCCGGTTTGAGCGTGTCGGCGACGGCGATGACGCCCGCCGGCTGGTTGTCCAGAGCGACATACATCGCTGTCTGGCCGCGCTCCGCCAGTTCCCGCGCATCGGCGTCGAGCGCTTCGACCGCCGTACCCCGGCTCGTCATCAAGGCCCGGTTGCCGATGGCGACCTCCCGCCCCTCGACCGTGGCCACGACGCCCATACCGGTAACGGAGTCGAAGGAGGTCGCGGCCGGTAGATCGAGCGTGCGGGCACCAGCGGCGGCCACGATGGCCGCGCCGAGCGGGTGCTCCGACCCGACCTCGGCGGCGGCGGCAAGGCGCAGCAGCGTCGCCTCGTCCAGCTCATCGTGCGGCAGCAGCGCCGTCACCGACGGCTTGCCGCGGGTCAGCGTCCCCGTCTTGTCGAGCACGACGGTGTCGATGCGCCGCGCCTGTTCCAGCGCCTCGCCGCCGCGGACGAGGACTCCGTGCTCGGCCGCCTTGCCGGTACCGACCATGATCGCCGTCGGCGCCGCCAGGCCGAGCGCGCACGGGCAGGCGATCACCAGCACCGCCACGGTGGCCGTCACCGCGTAGGTCAGCGTCGGCTCCGGCCCGACGAGCATCCAGAGCCCGAAGGTCAGCGCGGCGAGAACAAGGATCACCGGGACGAAGACGCCGGCGATGCGGTCCGCCAACTTTTGCATCGGCGCCTTGCTGCCCTGCGCCTCCTCGACGAGGCGGACGATCTGCGCCAGCGTCGTGTCGCGGCCGACCTTGGTCGCGCGGAACACGAACGACCCGGTGGTGTTGAGCGTCGCGCCGATCACGGTGTCGCCGCCGGTTTTCTCGACCGGCAGGCTCTCCCCGGTGAGCATGCTCTCGTCCAGCGTCGAGCGGCCCTCGGCGATCACCCCGTCGACCGGCACCTTCTCGCCCGGTCGGACGCGCACCAGGTCATCGACCCGGACGTGCTCGACCGGGATGTCGCGCTCGACGCCGTCGCGGATCACGCGAGCGGTGCGCGCCTGGAGCCCCATCAGGGCCTTGATCGCCTCGCCGGTCCGCTTCTTAGCGCGGGCTTCCAGCCAGCGACCCATCAGGATCAGGGCGATGATGATCACCGCCGACTCGTAGTAGAGGTGGTACGGAAAACCCCAGCGCTCGGCCAGGTGCGGCCAAAGCGTCACGAACGCGCTGTAACCGTAGGCGACGCTGGTGCCGACGGCGACCAGCGTGTTCATGTTCGTGCCGCCGTGGCGGCCCGCCGCCCAGGTCGCGGTGTAGAAGACGCGCCCGGCCCAGAACTGGACGACCGTGGCCGCGATCAGCAGGAATGGTCCCAGCGTCAGCATCGAGACCGGCAGCGGCAAGTACATCAGGACCATCATCACGACGCCGACCGCCAGGCTGACGACCGACTTCCGCTTGAGGTCGGCGATCTCCCGCTCCCGCGCCTCTGCCCGCGTATCGACCGACTCGGCGCCCACCTCCGCCTCGACCGCCGGTTCCTCGATGTGTTCGCGCTCGGCGGTGTAGCCCGCTTTGGCAACCGCGGCGGTCAGCGCCTCGACCTCGACGAGGGCCGGATCGAACCGAACGCTGGCGCGCTCGGTCGCCAGATTGACGCTCGCCTCGTGGACCCCGTCGACCCTAGTCAGCGCCCGCTCGACTCGCCGCACGCAAGAGGCGCAGGTCATGCCGCCGATCGTGAGCGTGGCCTTGCCCGGCGCGGCAACGGGAGCCACCGGCGCGGCCACCGGCGCAGTCAATGACTCCGCGTCGACCTTGTAGCCCGCCTTCTCGACGGCCCGCGTCAGATCGCCGCGATCCACCCGCGCCGGATCAAAACGCACACGCGCCCGCTCGGTGGCAAGATTGACGTTGGCCTCGGTGACGCCGTCCACCTTGGTCAAGGCGCGCTCGACCCGCCGCACACACGAGGCACACGTCATCCCCTCGACCGGCAGTGTCAGCTCGGTCAATTGCTCATCGGCCACGACTGGGGCCACGACTGGCGTTGGAGATGGAGCCTGCTTTGTTGCGCTCATCAGGTACTGAAATCCTTAGACGAGCGTCGTCGAACCTGGGCGCGACGACGCGAAACGGATACGCGCAAATATACCCCCTAGGGGTACATACGTCAAGGACACTCGCCGCGTTGCGACGTATTGAACCGAGTGGCTGATGTACCATTGCCGCCAACGCGATCGGGCAACGAGAGCGGTGGCAGAGACAGGCCGGGAGGGGCCGCGCGGCATGGCTGAAGCTCAGATTCCCGCGAGCCAGCGACGCCGGTGCCCGTGGTGCGGCAGCGAACACACCAGGCTGATGCTGCGCGGCTTCACCGGCCCGACCGACGAGCGCGACCAGTATTTCACCTGCCGCGACTGCGGCATGCTGACCTACGAGATCGTCTCCAAGACCGCCCGCGACATGCGCTTCGGTCAATATCGCCTCGGGGCCACCTTCCGCGACACCGCCCGCCAGACTCGCTACCGCATCATCCGCGTCCTCAAAGTCGGCAACAACGAGCACCTCCTCTACCTCAAACCCCTCATCCGCCAGGACCAACCCCCCGCCGACAACAGCAACGAGTAAATTATTGCTAGCCTCCCAGACGTTGGCCGAGTGTATTAATGAACTCGCGCGTCAGTTGAATGCGCTCAAGGAACGAAAGCAATCCTTGAT
>JACDBO010000168.1 GCA_013694885.1 Chloroflexia bacterium
CCGGTCTCGCTTGTCCCGATCCCCGGCGACCCGGTTCCCGTCCGCGATCCGGGCGCCTGGCTGCTCGATCCGAACCCGGCCGTCACCCGCGCCGGCCTCGTCGCCGACCTCGCCCGCTCGCTCGGCGCCTGGCAACTCGACGAGCGGATCGCCTTCCTCTCCACCGACACACCGGTTCCGTCGCCATTCGCGCGGACCCTGCGCGTCATCGCCTCCATGCCGTGGCACGAGAAGCGGCTGCGCACCGTGCTGCGCGAGCTGGCCGCCGGCCCGATCACCATTCGCCGCCGCGGCCTCGCCGGCGACGTCGATGCCCTGACCCACCGCCTCCGCGGCCCCGGCCCCAACTCATACACCGTCGCCATGACCCGCGTGGCCAACAAACCCTGGGCCCTGCTCTGCGAGGACTCAACGTAACATCCCCCCCATTCTCTATCCCCTCACGAACTGGACGCGGCGGATTATCATTAGATCAACGACCAGTTCCCCGTCGCCTGGCACGGTCCCTGCTTAATAGCAGGATCAGGCCGGCGACACACGCATTAGAAAGTCAACCTCTATGGAAATCCCCAGAATCGAGAACCTTATTCCGATGGTCGTCGAGAGCACCAACCGGGGCGAGCGCGCGTTCGACATCTATTCCCGGCTGCTGAAGGACCGCATTATCTTCATCGGCACGCCGATTGACGACAACGTCGCCAACGTCATCATCGCCCAGATGCTCCACCTCGAACACGAGGATTCGTCGCAGCCGATCCGGCTCTACATCAACTCGCCGGGCGGCGTCGTCTATTCCGGGCTGGCCATTTATGATACGATGCAGATGGTCAAGTCAGAGGTCGAGACGCTGTGCCTCGGCATGGGGGCGAGCATGGCGGCCGTGCTGCTGGCGGGGGGCACCCCCGGCAAGCGGTTTGCCTTGCCCAACGCCCGTGTCATGATCCACGCTGGCTCGGCCGGCTTCCGCGGCAACGTGCCAGACATCGAGATCGCCGCCCGTGAGACGCTCAACCTGACCACCAAGCTGACCGAGATCCTCTCCGCTCACACTGGTCAACCGTTCGACCGCGTCAAGCACGATACGCAGCGCGACTACTACATGACCGCGCAGGAGGCCAAGGAGTACGGCCTCGTTGACGAGGTCATGGTGCCGTCCCGCATCATGACGCCGACCGGGATCACCGCGGTGAACGGCAAGGAAAACGGGCGCTAGAACCACGGCGCCGCCCCGCCCGCTTGGCCGGGGCGGCAATCCCGCCCACGGGCGGGAGCGGCAGACCAGGGACGATTCGCGTCGTAGGCACATAACGAGGTGGGCGGGTGCATTACCGGTGTTCATTCTGCAACAAGGGGCAGGAAGAGGTTCGACGCCTCATCGCGGGCCCGAATTCGGTCTACATCTGCGACGAGTGCGTGCAACTCTGTCGTGAGATCATCGAGGAGGAGGAACCCGCGCCACCTCGCGCCGAGCAGACCGGCCCCTCCCGCATCCCCACCCCGCGCAAGCTCTACGACGAGCTGAACCAGTACGTCGTCGGCCAGGAGCGGGCCAAGAAAATCCTCTCCGTCGCCGTCTACAACCACTACAAGCGGATCAACGCCGGTCTCAATTCCGATAGCGATGTCGAGCTCCAGAAGAGCAACATCCTGCTCGTCGGCCCGACCGGTTGTGGCAAGACGCTGCTGGCCCAAACCTTGGCCAAGCTGCTCGACGTGCCCTTCTCGATCGCCGACGCCACCGCGCTGACCGAGGCTGGCTACGTCGGTGAGGATGTCGAGAACATCCTGCTCCGCCTCATCCAGGCGGCCGGCGATGTTCAGCGCGCCCAGCACGGCATCATCTACATCGACGAGATCGACAAGATCGCCCGCAAATCCGACAACCCGAGCATCACTCGCGATGTCTCCGGCGAGGGCGTGCAGCAAGCGCTGCTCAAGATCATCGAGGGCACCATCGCCAACGTACCGCCGCAGAGCGGCCGCAAACACCCCCACCAGGAATACATCCAGATCGACACCCGCAACATCCTCTTCATCTGCGGCGGTGCCTTCGAAGGGCTCGAAGAGATCGTCTCCAAGCGGACCGGCCATCAGAGCCTGATGGGCTTCGGTGGCGACGGGCCGCGCGCGGCGGAGGCCAACCCGCTCGTCCACCTCACGCACGACGACCTGCTCAAGTACGGGCTGATCCCGGAGTTCGTCGGCCGGCTGCCGGTCTCCGTCTCGCTCGATCATCTGACGCGACCGGAGCTGGTCCGCATCCTCACCGAGCCGCGCAACGCGGTTGTCCGCCAGTACCAGAAATTCTTCGCGCTGGACAATGTCGACCTGATCTTCACCGACGACGCGCTGCAGGCGACGGCGCGTCAGGCCGAGGAGCGCAAGACCGGCGCGCGCGGGCTGCGGACCACCATCGAGGAGACGCTGCTCGACGTGATGTACGAGATCCCCTCGCTGGAAAACGTCCGCAAGTGCGTGGTCGACGACAACGTCATCAACAACCGCACCCGCCCCCTCCTGCTCACCGTCAACGAAGAACCCATCGACTACGCCAAATCGGCGTAGCGACGGAGGACTCAGGACTCAGGACTGAGCGGTTGCGACGGCGCCGTGGCTGGTGCAAGGCTGTAATCAAGCGAACTGAGCGACGGGTCGGGGCGAATACCCCGGCCCGTTTATGTTTGGTCGACGGTGAGGGTGCGAAAGCCGTACTGGCTGAAGTGGCGGTCAAAGGCGAACGCCGTATCGATGCCGAGCCGCTCCATCACGGCGAAGCTTGTTGCGTCGATGAACGAAAAGTCCTTGTCAACATACTGGGTGACGATCGCGAATGCACGCCTTTCATCCTCCTCGGTAATCCGCTCAATGACCACCGTGCCGAGGATGATTTCGCGAAGAACGCGCCGCGCCCGCTCAGCATTGATCCGGCTCAATATGAGTCCATGCGTCTCAGCGAGCACGAAGTTCGACGTAATCACCTGTTGTTGTGAGAGTACCAACATTGTCTGGATCGACCGCGCGGCGCCGTGGCTTACATCTCGTGGATTCGCGGCCGCAAAGAATGCCGATGTATCCACGAACAGGCTCAACGGTAACGGTCGACCACGAGTCACCGGCGCCTGCCCTCAGCCGCCGCGGCGAGATAGTCGTCCTTATGCTCGGCTACATCGGTCGGCTCGTCGGTCTCTGCCATGCCAATGATGTTCCACAGCGGATCGCCGTCGAACGTTGGGCGACCCTTGAGCGATGACAGGCCGAAATAGTCGCGTGTCGGCGTGACTGGTTCAATGAGTCCCTCTACCGCCTCGCGTTGCACCCGTATTCTCCGACCGAAGCGCACCGCGCTCAGGCGCCCGGCGGCGATGTACCGCCGCACCGTCAGCGGACTGACCTTCAGCAACGCCGCTGTTTCCTTCACGGTCAATAGATCCATCGTCACACCTCACTTTGGCAAACCGAAAGACCCTACGTCCACCAGCAAAGATCAGACACCATCCGCACCTTGCGCATCTCGCCGCGCAGCGTCGACCTCGCGTTTCGGTCCACTGTTGTTCATGTGTAAGTCCATGTAAGCCTCGGCAAGGTAGTAGTCGTGATTCTCTGCCATATCGGTTGGGCCATCATCATCAATGATTCCGACGATGTTCCAGAGCGGATCATCGGCGGTGATGGGCTCCCATAATTCGGACGTGACCGGCTCCAGGAAGCGCTCGACCGCCTCACAGTGGATGTGGATCAGCCGCCCGATACGCACGGTCGGCAAACGCCCGGCGGTGATGTGGCGGCGCACCGTCCCTTCGCTGAGCTTGAGCATCGCGGCAGTTTCCTGGACGGTGAGCAGGTCCATCGGCAATGCTTTCAACCATCGGGCGATTTTCGATGATCGTAGTATATCAAACTGTATCAAAACGTATCACTGTTGACCTCATTTAGGCACACTCTGGCTTTCGCCAGACGAACACCTCGGTATCCGGAGCCGCTTCGGCGAAGCGATCCGCCGGTGACGCATCGTGAAGCAACCCACGGAGTGCCGCCTCGAAGTCGCCAGCACGGTCGCCGAATAAGTGCGGCGCCGAGTCGGAGCGGGAGAAGACTCCGGCGACCACGTCGTCGGCGCTACGGGCCAGCACCTCGCCGGCCGGCACCAGCAGCCGCTCCGGCCCCGCGAACCCGGCCCTCCCCAGCACGACCGCCTCGCCATCCGGCGTTCCATGCGGGAGCACCCCTTGGCCGGCGCGTCGGACCGGACCGAGGTAGCGCCGCACCAGCTCCTGAATCTCGTCATGGGGTGGGGTTGGATACGGGAGGTCGCCGGATACCGCCCGCGCCTCCTTGATGTCGCTGACATGGACGAACGCCCCGCCCCGTTCGAGCAACGCGAAGACAATCGCCGCCACCCGGTCGCGGTCCATCCAATGGAAGGATTGGCCGAACGTCGCCACGCGGAAGGATCCAGGGTCGGCCGGCAGTTCCTCGGCCCGCTTCCGCACCCAGCGCGCATTACCGACGCCAGCCTCCTCGGCGCGCCGCTCGGCCTCCGCCAGCATCCCCACGTCGGGGTCGACCCCGATCACCTCGGTGAAGAGGTACGCCAGCGTCAGTGCCAGCACACCCGGTCCGCACCCGACATCGAGCAGGCGGCTCTGCCCGTCCAGCGCCAGGACAACCCGCAATCGCTCCGCCAGCCCCGGCGCGTACGGCAGCCGGCCACGCACGTAATACGGTGCGCTCTCCAAATACAGCGTCTCGTCCCATTGCCACCCTTCGGGCATCACACCCTCTTATCTGATGAGCCTGGACAGAATAAGCGAGCCGGTTCCAGGCTTTTCACCCAATCTACACACCAGCCGAGCCGGACATCCTCCAGCCTGTCATTTCGAGCCGCAGTGATAGTTATCAGCGAGAAATCTCTCGTTCCGCCAAAGCCGTTGCCCATAAGGGAATGATCCCCAACCGCTCGGAATCGGCCTTGGTGAACGATTCGGGCTCACCAACCCGCTCCCGACGCCGCAACGTTAGCAAAGATTTCGCACGCGCTTGACCCCGTGTTGACACCCAAGCCCCACCCCGCCGCTAGAGTAAGGGTTCGAGGGTGCGGTCTCGACGCTGGCCGGTCCACCGTTCGGTGCTGCCCCACCCACTCCCGGATCAGTCGTCAGTACAAAAGGAGAGCGGGACATGGATCTCACCACTGGGGCAGTGGACTGACCAGCTGGCGACGGCCGCGCGACTGGCGGGACACGGCCGCATGGGATCGGTTGCGCCAGGCACACCTGGCCCGCCTCGGCACGACGATCGGATCGAGTGGACCCTTGCCTGCCTAGACACCGCCAGCTTCCCGGCCAATCAGGAGGCGTTGCCACCGGCCCTTGGTCCTCAGTTCGCCACACCCAGCGCGATTGTCCTCATTCCTGTTCGACCGGCGTCGGGATCGCCTCGTGGGACTCGCCGCTGACCCCGGCGACGTCGAGGTGGCCGGCGTCGTTGAAGGTCACCAGCGTCCAGGTGTCCAGCCCCGACGGTCGCTTCGATCCCCAGCGCCAATGGGTGATGCTGGTGTTCAGCGGGTCGAAAAAGACCCGGTTGCCGGTCGGGCCGATGCCGAAGGCGAGGAAGAACGACGCTTCGAGCACTCCGCCGTGGCAGACGGCGACGATGGTCTGCCCGCGATGCTTGCGGACGAGCCGGTTGAGCGCGATCCCGGTGCGCAGCAGAAACGACCCCCAGCTCTCACCCCCCGGCGCGAACGGGACGAACGGGTCACCCGCCGCGTCGCCGAACGGATCAAGTGGGTCGGCCCCCGCGGAGCCATCCGCGTGATACCGACCGAGCCACTCGTCGCGCGAGAGGCCGTCGGCCTCGCCCGGCCGCAGCTCCTGCAGCTCCTCGTCCCGCTCGACCGAGAGTCCGAGCGCCCGCGAGACGTAGTCGGACGTCTCCAGCGCCCGTGGCAGCGTGCTGGTGTAGAGCACATCGGCCTGCAGACCACTGGTCTCCAGCCGCTGCTCAAGCAACCGCGCCTGCTCCCGGCCGCGCTCGGTCAACCCGGTATCGCCCTTCATGCCGCCGATGATCGGCTCGACGTTCGGCACCGACTCGCCGTGCCGGATCAAGTACAGATTCGTCTCCCGCTCCCGCGACATCCGCTCACGCTCCCTTGTCCGTCGTTATCCCATGCCCACCACCATCGGGCGGCCCGCGCATGGTAGCGAATCGCGCCCCACCCCGCGAGCACTGACCAACCCCCTATCCTCTATCCTCTGTCCTCTGACCTGAGTCCTTGCCGCAGCCAATCCCGCAGGGCGCCGCTCTCGAGCGCGTCGGTGGAATCGACGAACTGGTCGATACCGCCGAGGTCGGGGAGAACCCGCAACGCTGGGTCGGTGATCGACGCCATCAGGGCGCGGGTGAAGCGCTCGGCGAAGAGCACCTGAAAGGGGCGACCGAAGTACGAACGAGGTTCGGTCGAGAGCGGCGGCGTGAGACCGAGCGTATTGTGCCGCTCGGCCAGGATGTGGACGGCGCGGACGACCCCCGCCTCGCGCTCCCGCCAATCGCGGGCCACGCGTGCCGCGTCGAGGTGGGGTGTCAGTTCATCAGAAAGCGGCAGACGGGCGAAGGCCATACCCAGCCACTTGCCGTAGGGGGCATAGCGCCGTTCGAGCAGAAAGGCGAGCCGCACCACGTCGCGGATCAGATCGAGGGCGACGAGCTGGGAGCCGAGGTCGTCGCCGACCTCGCCGCAGCGGCCGATAAACGCCTCCCGCTGGGCGATCCGTTTCCAACCCGCCGCCATCCGGTAGCGCCAGACATCGTCGGGGTACCGGGCCAGGTCGGCGCGGGCACGAGTCAGGTCACCGAGGTCGTCGCGGAAGACGCGGCCGGCGGTGACCTCCAGCAAGCGCTGCTCCGCCATCGTCAGCCAGGCGGCGGCGTCGAGTGAGCCGGTCTCGCGGATGCCGAGCCGGTCGTCGAGGAACGCGGCCACGGTCTGGATCGAGATCAGGTGGCGGACTGGCCCGGTCAGCTCGGCGCTCCGCTCCGGCAGGTCGGCAATGAGCGTTCCCGGCTCGGCGATCGACTCGCGGAAGTGCGTCGGATAGCCGGCGATCGTCGGCGGCAGCTCCGCCGCGATGACGTCGAGGAGCCGCGATCGCCATTCCGGCAGCACATCTGGCGCCAGGAAGAGCTGGAGGCGCGCGCCCCAGCCGTGATCGGTCGAGCGCTCCGTATCATAGCCGAGCACCTCCGAGCCAGGGCCGACGAGGGCCGCCGCGTAGCGCAGCGCCGGGGCATGACGCCCGATGATCGGGGCGACCGCCTCCTCGTAGAGCCGCCGGCTCAGCTCCCGTCCGGGGATGAAGGTACGCATGGAATCTCCTGTGCGATGACGTGCGAACAGGACCGAAGGCCGGTATTCTCCCCAGGAGCGAGGCGTGGTGTCGATGCGCGAGAGGGGCGCCCATGAGTGAACACGCGGGGACGCGCGAGACTGTTGCTCACTGGACGATCACCGTCACTGGGGATGTGCAAGGCGTTTTTTTCCGCCAGAGCGCGCGCGAGCGGGCGCTGGCGCTCGGCCTGAGCGGCGAGGCGCGGAACATGCCGGATGGTTCGGTGCGCATCGAGGTCGAAGGACCCGTCGACCAACTCGAACGATTTCGTGTCTGGTGCGAGCAAGGGCCGGAGCGCGCGGAGGTTGCCTGGGTGGCGATCAGCGAAGGACCGGTGCGGGGCTATCCCCGCGGCCAGTTCCACAGGCGTTGAGAAGGATGGCGACGATGATCCGAGGTCAGGATCCTGGGCCCGACCCGTTGGCACGGCGGCCGTTCGGATCGACAGGGATCGACGTTCCGGCGATCGCGGTCGGCTGCGCGCCGCTGGCGAGTATGCCGGAGGTGTTCGGCTACGGCGTCGACGAGGAGCGCGCGCGGGCGACGATCGGTGCCGCTCTCGACAGCGAGCTCAACTACCTCGATACCGCGGCCAGCTATGGCGACGGTGAGAGCGAACGGCGGATCGGTCTCATGCTGCGCGAGCGCGGCGGCCTGCTCCAGGGCGCCACACTCCAGACCAAGATCGGCGCCGGCCCGGACGGCGACTTCAGTGGCGAGACGGTCCGCCGGCGATTCGAGCGGAGCCTGTCGCTGCTCGGTCTGGATCGCGTCGCGGTCGTCTTTCTGCACGACCCGGAGCACGGCGGGACCGGCGACTCCACCGAGGCCGCGTTCGCCCAGGCGATGGCCACCGGCGGCCCGGTCGAGACGTTGCGCGACCTCCAGGCACAGGGGCTGATCGGCCACATCGGGATCGCCGGCGGTCCGGTCGCGCTGATGAGCCGGTTCGTGGAAACGGGGTGGTTCGCGGCGATCATCACCCACAACCGTTTCACACTGCTCAACCGCAACTCCGACCCGCTGCTCTCGACGGCCGCCGGGCGCGGCATGGCCGTGCTCAACGCCGCGCCTTTCGGCGGTGGCCTGCTGTCCAAAGGACCGGAAACCTTTCCCGCTACGCCTACCGCCTCACGCCACCTGCCC
>JACDBO010000173.1 GCA_013694885.1 Chloroflexia bacterium
GTCCGTGCCGGCAGCTCGAGTGCCTCGAACTGCGCGCCCGCGAGATCCATGCGATAGTCCACGGCGTAAGCAGCTGGCGCCGCGCGAATGGCCGCCGCGAATATGCGCGGGCCGACCACCGTGACACGAACGTCCGCCTCAGCCTTCACGTATTCCTGGAAGATGACCGGGGCGATCGCCACGGAATCAAGCAGCGTGAGCTCCTCGTCGCGCAGCGCGCGTGTCTCGCGCCAGCAGGATTCCGTCGCCAGGAACGTCTTATAGATCGTTCGGGAGACGCCCAGCTCCTCGATAAACCGTCGTGCCGCGGCGGGATCGTTGGTGAGGAGTGTTCGCGGCGCGGTCAGTCCGACGCGCGTCGCGACTGCCAGCTGATACGGCTTGTGGTGCGCCACCGCGTCGAGCTCCGGGCGGTTAACCCAAACGCAGTCGAGTGCGGCCCATGCGCCGGGGACGTCGTGCGTCATCCCGTCGTGCAGCGTGTAGGGCTGCGGGCGCCGCCACCAGGCGGCGCGGCACGCAGTCAGATCGATCGTTTGGCCGTCGAAGGCGATCGCCCGCCGCCAAGTGCGCCCGTCGAATTCCTGGTTCAGGGCGGCGTGCCGCGGATAACGACTCGTATCGAGGAGGGCGACCGGGTGCCCTCCTCGATCTAACTCTGCGAGCACCGCGACCGCGTGGTCGTCGCCCGCGTGCGAGACGATTAGGATCACAAGTTACTCACGTGTTGCCGTCTCCGCGGAGGGAGTTGAGCACCTGCTCGTAGGCGCTCACGAGCGAAGCCGCCGAGTCTTCGAGCCGTCCGGCATCGGCGGTAGCCTGGGCGGCGGTCGCGCGCGCCTGCGCGACGGCCGCCTCCACATCGAGCAGCTGCTGTTGCAGCTGCGCCAGATACGCCACGCCGTTCGGGTCCGCCGCTGTCAACCCTCCGCCAAGCATCGCATGATGCGGGGTTGCCAGGCTGAACGGCTGGATGGTGCCCGGCCCCAGCGGGCCGATAGGATCGCGGAGCTTCGGCAGTGGATCGCGGAGCTTCGGGATCGGATCGCGGACCGGCTTCGGCAGCGGTTCGTCGCGCACCTTCTTGACCGGCTCCTGCCAAGGCTGTTACGCCGTAAATCTCAGCCTGAGAGACATCGAGCGTTGTGCCGAAAAGGTTGGCCTAGGTTAACAGCCTAGCGCCTGCACGGGGTCGATCAGAGAGAGCCTCGCCCGCCAGGCCCGTGACGCGCATTGGCCATCCTGTTTAACCCCCGCGCGGCGGCTTGAGTGATCTATCGCGGCTTCGCACGCCAGCCGAGTCCAGCCATCAGCTGAATTCGGTGCTCGATCCCGGGTGCCGGAACCTTGATACGCACGCCCTGAATGGTTATGGTGGCAGCCCTCTGCGACACGATGAGGTCGCCCGCGTCAACCCTCAGCGCCAGACGCTTGGTAATTCGCCGCTCCACAACCAGCCCGATGTCGTAGGCGGACGCGTAGGCGGGAGCGTAGTGAGCACTGCCCGGCTCCGGGATCGCGCGAAGCGCCGCTTCTGATCTGAGCCCACCGATCCGCGCCTTGAGAAAGACGTTCGTGTCTGCTCGATCGGTGCCGATTCTCAACCCTCCCAAGACCAACACCGAAGTCCCGCCTCCAAATGGGGATCCCCGCGGGATGGCGGCGATCACTGTGACTCCCGAGTCGATGGATGCCATTTTGCTCAGTCGGTATTGAGTGAAAACTCCGAGGCTGGGGCTTGTGCGAACTCGCAAGTCGGACGGGGACGGGCGAGCGACATACTGGTACGCGCCGGTTTGCACCCCAACGCTCCACAGGCGGTCCGCAGGGGCGCTGATGACGCGGCGTGGCGAACCAAAACCGAAACCCGCACCCGCATTGATCTGCCAGCGCCTACTCATCTGAGGTGGTATTTGGATGCCGAGACCCCCTCCAGGGCCGGGCGACAACACCGTAGTGCCCGGGAGACCGATCAAGACAGATCGGTACTCCAGATGTGCAGACCACCCCTCTCCCGCTCTGAGCTTGACGCCAGCGGCCTGAGCCAGGCCCAACCGTCCGGCTGCGCCATAAACCGGCGATCCATCTCGGTACTGTGTCGCCGCAGACGCGTGGCGAACGAACGCGCCCGCCGCCGACGCGTAGGCCGTGATACGACCGGCTGAAAAAAGATCTCCTTTTACGCCGAGCGAAATCTCCACCGCCGAGCCGCCCTGTGTGAGATAGCGAGGCGGGGTGTGTTCAGGATAGAACATGCCACGGACCTCAATCGAAGTCCACGGAGCGATAGCGATGTCCGCCCATACACCGAGCCCAAGCGTCGTCTGTTGTCTGGCGCTCTCCGACTCGATCCCACGTTGGCTGATTGACCCACCGATCGTTGACGTCGCGGTCTCCTGCGCTAAGCAAACAGGAGGGATGATAAGGAAAATCAGCAGTGCGCCGCGGAGGACCGGTGGAGTCATGCTTGCTGGCTCAGCGGTTGTATGCGTGAAGCCAGAGGCCGCCATCGCCTGCAGCAAGAAGGACGTTCTCAGGACTGATCAGGGGTTGAGGCGAGGCCGTGCGCGGTATCAATGTTAGCGGTGGAAGGTCTGGCGCCCGATGGACCTGCTCGGGGGCGGGGCCTTCAATGCTGATTGGCTGCGCAAAGTTCCGGGGCACCCACGCGTCAATCCGAGCGCCGGATGCCGACATCGTCCCGCGAAATGTGTCACTTTCGAACAAGAGTTCGACGCCACCGTCGGCGTCCAGTTTTACCGTGCCGGTGCAGCCTGCCCACGTAATAACGC
>JACDBO010000185.1 GCA_013694885.1 Chloroflexia bacterium
GTCCATGACCACGGGCGCGACGCTCTGGAGCGCGGCGCCCCGGCTCGCCTGCGGCGCGATCCCGAAGATCGCCGTCGCCCCGTCCGGCGAGAAGCGCGGCGGCGCGGCGACATACCCCCCCTCCCCGGTCCGGTCCACGACCGGCGTCAGCGCCGCGATCGAGGTCGAGCAGCGCGTAGGTATCCTCTTCCCATGGATCCATGGATACGGCGGCACCCGTGGGTCGGAATAAACCGATGCCCAGCGCCCGTCCGCCGAGACGTTGGCGATCCGCGGCAACGGTAGCGCATCGCCCCAATCACCAGCCAGCACCTGACTGGGATTATCGCCATCGACCCCGATCCGCCAGAGTCCGTTCTGCTCGTCCGGCCCGTCGAAACGATCGATCGCGAAGAGCAGCGAGTCATCGGCCAGCCAGTGCATCGGACCGGCCACGATGTGCGGCTCCGGTGGTCCGAGGCGGGCGATCTCGCGCGGTTCGCCGCCAGCGCGCGCCACCCGCATCAGGATCGTTTGGCCCAACGAGTAGCCGCTCCGCGTGAAGGCCAGCTCGCGGCTATCCGGCGACCAGGCCGGGGAACCATCCGCCACCATCTCCGGCGCCGTCCCGGGCGTCCGCGTCACATCCCGGCTGAACCCGGTCAGGAACGTGGTCGTCCCCGCCGCGACCTCGAACACGCGAATCTCCTGGTTAGGTTCGGTGGGATAGCTCAGGCCGGCCGCGTAGGCCACCGCCGCGCTGTCCGGCGCCCACACGATCGATGTTGGGTCGATCAGCAGCAGTTGGGGATCGCAGCGCGACTCTCCCGTCGCCACCGCCCAGACGCAGAGCGATTGTTCCTCCCCCGGCTCCGTCCCCAACCCCGCCAGCCACCAGCCGTCCGGCGAGATCGCCCACGCCTGCCCATCGATGGCCAGCGCGCGATACGCGGCGATGTCCCACGCGACCCCCTGCCGCGCCGCCGCACGCACCACCGGCGCCTCCCGCGCCACAGCCGGGAAGGCGCCGCCGCCGGTCAGCAGCAGCATCGCCAGGATTGCGACCAGGCGTCCACGCACCCACATGCCCCAAGCCCCCACGCCGCATCATCGCTTCGACCGCCCTCAGCATCTCGCCACACCATCCTACAGCGGGTTGCGCAAGGGCGGATTCGTGCGGCTTGCAGAAAACTCGGGCCCCGCTCATTGTCATTTCGAGCCGCAGCGAGAAATCTCTTGTTGATGGACAACATGGCTCCTTTGAACGAGTGAACGAGGGATTTCTCGCGCTGTGCTCGAAATGACAGAGAGGCGGACCAACTCCTCAGCAACCCGCTCTAATCGTAGGGGAAGGCCCTGTGCCCTCCCGTGGAGAAGCGCCTACTCGACCCGCTCCAGCTCCAGCAGCACGGCGGCGCCCCGCTCGGTGAAGCCGAAGATGACGTCGTTCTCGGTCCATTGAACGGTCGAGAACCACGTCAGGTGGATCATGCCGGTCGGGTTCCACTCGAAGCCCCGGTTCGCCGACGGGTTGTCTGGGAGCGGGCGCGGCATCAGCGTCGCCCGTGTTCCGGTCGCGACATCCATCAGCAGCACCGACGGATCGTCGGTCTCGGTGTTGCTCCCGCGGATGACCGCCGTCGCGCCGTCGGGCGAGAAACTCACCGCATGTATCGACTCGCCCTCGATAGTGATCGGCGTCACCTCTCCGCTGTCGATCTCCAGCAGCGCATCCACTGTGTCGGGGATCACGTACTGACCCTCCACGCGGCCGGCGACCACCGTCGCCAACTGCCCGTCCGGCGTCACATCACTGATCCATGGGAACGGCAGCTCGCCCTCCACCTCGCCCGTCACCACCAGGCGCGGGTTCTGGCCGGCGATCCCGACCTGCCAGATCCCGTGCTCTCCGAGAGCAAAGAGCAGCGTATCGTCCACCAGCCAGTGCATCGGGTGGGAGATGAGGAACGATTTTGCCGGCCGCACCCGCAAGACCTCGCTCGGCTCGCCGCCCGCGCGCCCGATCCGCATGATCGTCGTGGTCGAGTCGGCATCCTCCTCGGCCGGAATCGTGGACCGCGCGAAGACCAGCGCGCTCCCGTCCGGCGACCAGGCGGGGTGAGTATCGACATGGACCGGCTTCCTCGGCGTGTCGTTCACCGGAAACTCGTTCAGCCCATCCTCAGTCAAGTTCACGATGCCGCCCGCCGCCACATCGAAGAGGTAGAGGTGGCTGTCAACCAAGGGCCAGGCGGCATCAAGGGAGAACGCCACCGCCAGGCTGTCCGGCGCCTAGACGACCGAATCCAGCTGGATCGTCAACCCCACGCCGCCACACCTCGACTCACCCATCTCGACCGGCCAGACGCAGAACGCGCCACCCGTCGCCACCCCGGCGATCCACTGCCCATCCGGCGAGATCGTAACCGGTGCGCCATAGCCCGCCAGCGTCCGCACCTCGGTCACTCGCCAGCCCAGCGCCTCGCCACCCTCCGCGCGCTCCACCGGACTCACCGGCGGCGAAGCGTCCTGCGCCGCTGTCGGGAACGCGCCCCCGGCCACCACCAGCACCATCAGCCCCAGGATCACAGTTAGCCGTCGCCGCGTCGGCATGTCCCATCCCTCTCCATACCGGCTTGCCGGTCGCATCGCCAACCGTTCCGCACCCGCGTTGCGCCGCCACGCGAGCTCAGTCGGCGTCCACGGCTTCCAACGTCAGGAGCATGGACGCATCTCCGAAGGGAATCAGCACCGTGTCGTTCTCCGCCCAGTCGAGTCCACCGAAGAGGGTGCCGTCGCCGCGCAGCTCGATCGCGCCGGTCAGGACGGATGTCGCGCCACGTTTGATATTCTGGGCGGCCAACACAACGTCACCGGATCCGGCCACGGCGAAGAGCAGTGTCTCGCCATCGGGCGACAGCGTGGGGGGGATCGTGATGCGCATCTCCGGCTCTTCGCCGGTCAGGACCGGCTCCGGCTCGCCGGTCTCGATGTCGAGGCGGTAAAAGGCATTCCCCTCCCCCGCGAACCGGCCCTGATTCGCGCGGGAGTAGGCCGTCGCGAACCGGCCATCCGGGGCGACATCGGTCACCCACGGCGCCGGCACCGCGGCCGCGCTGTCGCCCGGCAGCAGCTGACGCGCGCCGGAGGCGTCGAGACCGGCCGTCCAGAGGCCGTTCCGCTTGTCGTCGAGGTCGGGCAGCAGCACCGAATAGAGAAGGCGGTCGCCCTCCAGCCACCAGATCGGGAAGTAGACCGCAAACGGCAGATTCAGATCGACCGAGAAGAGCGTCTCCGGCTCGCCACCGTCGCGCTCGATCCGGGCCAGGACCGTCCCCCGGCGACCCTCCGGGTCCCACCGCGTCCGCGCAAAGACGAGCGACTGGCTGTCCGGCGACCACGCCGGCACATCGTCGATCAGGATCGGCCCCTCGGTGTCGTCACCGATCAGGTTGACCTCATCGAGCCCATCGTCGGTCAGGTTGCGCAGCTCCCCCGCCGCCACCTCGAAGACATAGACATCGCTGTCGATGAGGTAGATCGCGGCGTTCAGCGAGAAGGCCACCGCCGAGCTGTCCGGCGCCCAGACGATGCTCTCCGGCCGGATGGCTAACCCCTCGCCATCGCAGGCGGCATCGAGCGACTCGACCTCCCACACGCAGAACTCGCGCTCCGGCCCGAGACCGGCCAGCCATTGACCGTCCGGCGAGAGCGCGACCGGCTCCCCGTCGACCGCGATCGCCCGCTCCTCCACCACCCGCCAGCCGGCGGCATCGTCACCCGCCGGAGTCGCTGCCGGTGATGCCTCCTGCGCCGCGACGGGCAAGACGCCGGCGACGGTCATCACAATGAGCAAGCCGGCACTCAGCATCGATCCCCGCCCCCGCATCTCCCAACTCCTTTCACACCGATGTCGCCGCTCCGGCACAGCGTCGGCTCAAGCGGACCCGACACGCTCCAGCGTCAGCAGCACCGGGATGTCGTGTTGGCTGATCGCGAGCACGGTGTTGTTCGCGGCCCACTGAAAACCCTGAAAACTCGTGACCGGCGATGTGTACAGCATCAGACCGAGCATCGCCTGCTCGCCGGTCCCGACATCCATGAACGTCAGCCAGCTCGCATCGCTCTCCGGCGTTCCCACCGCGAAGATCGCGGTCGTGCCGTCCGGCGAAAAACGCGGCGGACTCACCGCCACGATCTCCCCCACCAACGCCGCGGGGAGCAGCGCGCCCTCCTCGGCCGTAATCGAGACAGGCGTCAGCTTCCCACTCGCGGTGTCCAGCAGGGCATAGACATCCGCCTGGGAAACACCCGACGCCAGCCGGGACCCGGCGTAGACCGACGCCCGCTCACCGTCCGGCGCAACGGCGACGATCCGCAGCCCCAGCTCGCCCGACTCCTGCTCGGACGTGAGTTGCCGCGGGTCGTCGCCATCGGTCCCGATCCGCCAGATGCCGTTCTGCCCCTTCCGCGGCCCCGACCGGTAGATCGCAAAGAGCAGCGTGTCGTCGGGCAGCCAATGCATGGCCCCCGCCACGATGAACGGTTCCGGCGGTCCGAGGCGCGCGATCTCGCGCGGGGCGCCGCCCGCGCGCTCCACCCGCATCAGCGTCGTCGCCGGCTCCTCCGTCGCCAGCTCGCTCCTCGCGAAGGCGAGCGCGCCGGAATCCGGCGACCAAACCGGGGAGTCATCCATCCTCCCCATCTCCGCCGCCACACCAGGTGTGGCGACCCCGGACCGCTCGGCACCGGTCAGCGTCGCGATCACCCCCACGTCGAGGTCGAAGACCGCGATCGCGCCGTGGAAGGGTCCGGTGATCAGGGAAAACGCCACCGCCGAGCTGTCCGGCGCCCAGG
>JACDBO010000237.1 GCA_013694885.1 Chloroflexia bacterium
GGGTGACCCCTACGGTGGGTCGCCCACCGCGGCGCGGTTGAATCGTGGGACTACGAGAGGCCGACGTTCCAGAAGAACCAGTCCGGGACGTTCTGATAGCCCTTCACTTCGGCGCGCACGCCTCGGAGGAGGAAGTTGTCGCCGCATTTGACCATCGGCATCTCCTCCCAGATTACCTGGGTGTACTGATCGATGGCGGCCTTCAGGCGCTCGGGATCGGTCTCGGAAATCATCAGGTTGAGCGCCTCGTCCTTCGCCGGGCTGGTCCAGAACCCCGGCCAGGCGGCGTCGTTGAATGGTTGCGTCGCCGGATGACTGTACTGGCTGTGGCCAGTCAGGAAGATTTCGTAGGCTTCCGGCTTGGCACGGTTCTCGACCAGGGTTGCCCAGTCGGAGACCACCAGCTCCACCTTCATGCCGATCGCTTCCATCTGCTGCTTGATGTAGTCGGCCATCAGGAAGTTGTAGCTGTATTCCCGCGTGGCGAGCCACCGGATCGTCTCTCCCGCATAGCCGCCTTCCGCTAGCAATGCCTTGGCACGCTCGGCATCCGGCTTGTCGTACATCTCGGTGCCGGCATTGCTGTACCAGGCCGTCTCCTCGCCGCAGACTGAAGGATCGAACCGCACGAAGTCTTCCCGACCGAAGCCGGCCAGCATCGCCTCGCTCTGGCTGAAGCAGAGCTGGACCGCCTGTCGGAGCGCCGGATTGGTGAAGAGTCCGCGATCCTTGTTGAAGTGCGGGCTGTACCAGTAGTACGGCTTGACGTTCAGCGTGACAATCGAGGGATCGCTGCTCAGCGTCTCGAAGAGGTCCGCGGGCACGGTGTCGGCGAAGTGATACTCGCCCGTGAGCAAACCGTTGGCGCGCACCGAGTCGTCCGGTACCGGCACGAATTCGATGGCGTCGAGCAAGGGTTCGCGCTTGCCGGCGAGGCCGTCCGGCGCCTCGCCGCGTGCCTGATAGCCGTCGTAGCGCGAGAATCGCAGGTATTGGTCGACCTGATGCTCCGCGAACTGGAACGGTCCGGTGCCGATGAGCTGGTCTTCGGGGAGCTGGTTCGTGCCGGCTGCCTCGGCAACGGCGGCAGGAATGATGAACGCCTCCGACCGCGCCAGGAAGTTCGGCAGAATCCCGGTGGGCTGCTTGAAGGTCATCGTTACGGTGGCCGGGTCCGGCGCCTCGATCGCGGCGAGCCGAGCCGTGATCATCTTCCCGCGCCCGTTGATCGCGCCCCAGCGCTTGAGCGAGGCGACCACGTCCGTCGCCGTCATGTCTTGGCCATTGTGGAACTTGACGCCACTCCGCAACTTGAACTGGAACGACAACCCATCCGCCGGTGCGGTGAAATCTTCGACCAGCATCGGCTGCGGATTGAATTTGCTGTCATAGGCGAACAGACCTTCGAAGAGCTGCTGCGCCACATTGTTGGTGACCGTGGCCGTCGTGAACATTGCGTCGGCGACCGCTGGCGGTTCGCCGATGATCCCAATGCGCATCGTTCCGCCCGGCTGCGGCGCCTCGTCCTGGGCAAGGACAGCCGGCGCGGATGAACGGAGTCCCAAGGCGGTCGTCGCCATAGCGCTGCCCGCCACGAATGCTCGTCGATTGAGTCGGTAGGGAGCTCGTTCCTCGGTCGCTGACATCGTACACTCCTTCCTGAACAAAATCGTCGTGTCCTCTCGCCCCGCATCTCCCGCACCACCGGTATACTCGCGACCTCGCAGGCATCCCGTCTCGCGAGAGGTGGAAGACTATACGGGCGCGCGCAGAAGGTGTAAAGAGCTAAGCATGGTTGTTCCATGATGTCGAAGAGCCATCAGTGAGTCAGGGCGCGACCAGGTGACGACTTCTTGCGTTCGAACATGGGTGGCAGCACGTTGACTCCAGTACCCACGAACAGGTCCAGAGCCGATCAGCGGGGCGAGCGCGATGCGGGTGCGGTCGTGCCGATGCGGCGGCAGTATCTCCAGATTAAGGCTCGATTCCCCGACACGATCCTGCTCTTTCGGCTCGGCGACTTCTACGAGACGTTCGACCGCGACGCCGAGATCGCGGCGGCGACGCTCGACATCGTGCTCACCGGGCGTGAGATGGGCAAGGGCCTCCGAGTGCCGATGGCCGGCATCCCGCACCATGCGGCCGAAGGCTACATATCCCGCTTGATCGGTGCCGGTCACAAGGTGGCGGTCTGTGAGCAGATCGGGGAACCAACCGCCGGCAAGGGCCTGGTCGAGCGCGATGTGACGCGCGTCGTCACACCCGGCACCGTGCTCGACCCGGCGATGCTCGACGCCCACGCCAACAACGACATCGTCGCCGTCGTGGTAGAGGGCCGGCGCGCCGGGGTGGCACACGCCGACATCTCGACCGGCGAGTTCCGCACCACCGAGCTGAACGCCGAGAGCGCCGAGGAGGCGTTGCTGGCGGTCGGTCGCGAACTGCTTCGCCTGCACGCCGCCGAGATCGTACTGCCCGCCGATCTGATCGACGCCGCCGCGCTGCCGATGAGCGCCTGGCTGCCGGACGGCGTCAGCCGTGGCAAGACCGACGCCTGGCGCTGGCGACCGGAGCGTGCCAGCGATGCGCTGCTGCGCCACTTTGCGGTCGGCTCGCTCGACGGCTTCGGCTGTGCCGGCCAGCCGCTGGCCATGCAAGCTGCCGGCGGGTTGCTCCAGTACCTGGAAGAGACGCAGCTCGCCGGTCTCAAGCAGATAACCGCGCTCTCGACCTACGCGGTCGATGTTTACATGACGCTGGACGCGCAGACGCGCCGGAATCTCGAACTCGCGGAGAGCTCCCGTGGCGAGCGCCGGCACAGCCTGACCGCCGTGCTCGACCGGACGCGCACGCCGATGGACGCCCGCCTGCTGCGGCGCTGGATCGGCCAGCCGCTGCTCGACCTCGATGAGTTGCGCTCCCGCCACGACGACGTGGAACGGTTCGTCGCTGATACGCCGCGCCGAACCCAGCTGCGCGACGCGCTGCGGCCCGTCGGCGACATCGAGCGGTTGGTCAATCGCGTGGTAATTAACACCGCCACGCCGCGCGAACTCGGACACCTTCGCCAATCATTGCTGGCATTGCCGGGCGTCGCGGCGCTGCTCACCGACGCCTCGAATCCGCTGCCGGACTGCGCTGATGTCGCCGAATTGTTGGCGACGGCACTGATCGATGAACCACCGGCGCAGCTCGGCAAGGGTCCGGTGTTTCGGCCCGGCTACGCGCTGGAGCTGGACGACCACCGGCGGCGGGCGCGAGAGGCAAGAGAATGGATTGCGAATCTTGAGCGGACCGAACGCGAGCGCACCGGCGTGCGGTCGTTGAAGGTCGGCTACAACAAGGTCTTTGGGTATTACCTCGAAGTCTCGGCGGCGGCCCTCGCCGCCAGTCGAGACCGCGGCGCAGATGGCGGGTCAAACGGCGCGTTGCCGGCGGATTACCTGCCCAAGCAGACACTGGCGAACGCGACGCGCTATTTCACCCCGCAACTCAAAGAGTATGAAACGGTCGTGCTCACCGCTGAAGAGACGCTGGCCGGGATCGAAGCGGATGTCTTTCGCCGCGTCAGGATCGAGGTCGGAGGCGCCGCCGAGCGTCTGCTGAAGGCGGCGCGGGCGCTTGCCTACCTCGATACCGTCGTCGGTCTCGCCGAAGTGGCGGTGGAGCGGAACTACATCCGTCCAGAGTTGGATGACGCCGGCGTGATCGAGGTCGTGGCCGGGCGCCATCCTGTCCTGGAGACCACGGTCGGACGCGGCGAATACGTCCCGAACGACGCCCGCCTCGACACCGAGCGGGATCAGGTGATGATCCTCACTGGTCCGAACATGGCCGGCAAGAGCAGTTGGCTCCGGCAGGTCGCGCTGATCCAGCTAATGGCCCAGATCGGCTCCTTCGTGCCAGCCACACGGGCCCGGCTCGGGATCGTCGACCGCATCTTTACCCGCATCGGCGCGCAGGACGACATCGCCACCGGTCAGAGCACCTTCATGGTCGAGATGCTGGAGACGGCCAGCATCCTGCACCACGCCACCCCGCGCAGCCTGGTGGTGCTCGACGAGATCGGGCGCGGCACCAGTACCTACGACGGACTCGCCATCGCCCGCGCCATCGTCGAATACATCCACAACACACCGCGTCTCGGCTGCAAGACGCTGTTCGCCACCCATTACCACGAGTTGACCGAGCTCGAAGGACTGCTGCCGCGCGTGCGCGCCTACCGTATGGATGTCTTGGAGGAGGGCGAGCGCGTCGTCTTCCTCCGGCAGGTGGTACCCGGCGGCGCCGACCGCTCCTACGGCGTCCACGTCGCCCGGCTCGCCGGGGTCCCGCGTGGCATCATCCGCCGGGCCCAGGAGATCCTCGCGGACCTCGAACACCACGCGCTGGATTCGCGGGACCGGGACGGGCGTCGCGCGGCAATGCGACAACCAGTCCCGGAGGCGGGGTCACTCCAGCTCACGTTCTTCAATCAGCCGCACCCCGTCATGGAGGAGCTGCGCACCCTTGATGTCGAGGGCCTGTCACCGCTCGAGGCGATCACCACGCTTTTCGAGTTGAAACGTCGAGCCGGGGAGTGATCCTGGCCGCGGGGCACCGCGGGAGCCGCCCTAAGTCGCCAGCGCCGCCGCCTGGCACTCGATTTGCGTTACCGGCAGTGTGGCTCGCGCGGGGCGGGCACCGGTCGCCAGCGTAGCGGTCGCATGGTGGATGGATATCAAGAAGGAGCCGATAATGGCGCAGCAGAAGATGACGACTCCCCAGGAGCTCTTTGTCCATGAGCTCTCCGACATGATGAGCGCCGAGCGCATCATCGCCAAGATGCTGGCCGATGGTCAGAAGCTGGTCGATAACCCGGAAATCAAACAGGGCCTTCAAAAACACGAGAAGGAGACCCAGCAACACATTCAAAACCTTGAGGCCGTATTCGAGGAACTCGGACAGAAGCCCGAAAAGATCGAGTGCCATGCCGCCAAGGGACTCCAGGAAGAACTTCAGGAGCTTGGCAAGGAGGGCGGAAGCCCTGAAGTGCTGAATGCCGGCGTGGTGGGTGGTGCGGCGAAGACCGAGCACTACGAGATCGCGACCTACACGGGCCTGGTGAAGAAGGCCAAGGCCATGAGCCAGACCAAGGTTGCCGGTCTTCTCGAAAAGAACCTGAAGCAAGAGCAGGATATGCTCAAACAAATCGAGACGATCGAGGATAAGCTGGTCAAGCAGGTGGCCCCCGCGAGCTAACGCGCGGAGAAAGTTCTGGAAAGCAGGCGGACGGATCGGAGTTCGCTCCGATCCGTTCCCGCGTGCTGGGCGCGGTGTGCCGCTCCTATGAGAAGCGGATCACCGAGCGTAAGGTCTCGCCGCGCTCCATCGCGTGGAACGCCTCCTCGACGTCTTCGAGCGCGATGGTGCGGGTGACTAGGCGGTCGAGGTCGAGGCGGCCCTGCTGATACCAGGACGCCAGCATCGGGAAGTCTCGGGTCGGCAGGCAGTCACCGTACCATGAAACGCGCACGCTGCCACCGAGGTCGAAGAACTTGCCGAGAGGTAGAGACTCGATCTCCGAGGTAGGACCGGCGACACCGATGATGACGCAGGTGCCGGCGAGGTCGCGGCTGAAGATCGCCTGCATCGTCGTCTCCGGTCGCCCGACCGCCTCGAACGAGTAGTTGACGCCGAAGCCGTCGGTGAGTTCCTTGATGCGCACCACCGGATCGCCGTCGCGCGCGTTGACCGTGTGGGTCGCGCCGAAATCTTTTGCCCACTCGAGTTTCTTGGGGTCGACATCGACGGCGATGATCGTGGTCGCGCCGGCGAGCCTGGCGCCCATGATCACTGAGTCGCCGACGCCGCCGCAGCCGAAGACGGCGACCGACGAGCCGGGTTCGACTCGCGCCGAATAGAGCGCGGCGCCGACACCGGTCATCACCCCGCAGCCGATCAGGCTCATCTGCTCCGGTGGCAGGTCGGCACTGACCGGGATGCACTGGTCCGCGTGGACGACGGTATGCGTGCAGAACGTGCCGATCCCGAGTATCGGGTTGAGGGTGACGCCGTTCGTGTCGCGCATCCGTGGTTGCGCGTTGAGGCTCGCGGCGCAGAGGTGCGGCTTGCCGGCGCGGCAGAAGCGGCAGGTGCCGCAGGGAGCGCGCCAGGCGAGAATCACGTAGTCGCCCTCGGCGACATTCTCCACGCCCTCACCAACCCGCTCGACGATCCCCGCCCCTTCGTGGCCGAGCAAAAAAGGGAATCCTTCGGTGCCAAACACCCCGTTCTTGGCGGAGAGGTCCGTATGGCAGACGCCGCTGGCGAGGATCCGCACCAACGCCTCCCCTGGCCCTGGTGGGTCGATGATGAATTCTTCGATCTGGCTCGGCTGGCCTGGCTCACGGGCGATCGCGCCACGCGCCCTGATCTGCTCGCTCATGGATTCCCTCTCTCTGATGCCACGCTGGGTGCGAATCTGCCCGATCCCACCACCGCCTGGCGCGTGGGACGCGGCACCCCGGTGATGTCCGGTAGCACCGGCCCAGCGTACACACTAGACTCCACGTTGTGAATAGGTCTGTCGCGACGCCGGACGCGCCCGTCACCACTCCCACCCATCAACCGCACTCGCGACCGGTGCTCACGCCGTCCGCTGCGGTGGAGCACCGTCGACCCCTCGTGATCGGGCCGCTTGGCCTGGCTGTCATGTTCTGGCTGGCATCGGTGGCGATGGTCTACGCGCTGCTGGCGACGCCCGTCGAGCAGGGCAACCGCGGCTTGATGAACCTGACCGAGTCGCTGGGTTCACTGGAACGCGTGGCGCTCTGGCAGCGGGCGTTGTGGTGGCTACCCGGTGCCGAGGCGGGGGGTGGCTTCATCTCTTGGTCGCCGCTAGCAATCAACTGGACCGTCCGGGCCGCCCTGGTCGCGATGTTCGCGCTCCACGCCTGGGCGTTCTGGCGCTGCTGGCGAGGCGAGGCGAGCTCGCTCGGCCGCTGGCTCGTCGGACCCATCGGCGCGCATGTGATCATGCTCGGCTTCGTGCCGTCCAACGCCGACGTATTTTATTACGGGATGAGCGGCGACCTTGCCAACAACGGCAATAACCCGTACCTCTTTCCCCTCTACCAGTTTCCCGATCACCCCCTTCTCCCGTATAACCACTGGGTGGACATGAAGGCCGTCTATGGGCCGTTCTGGACGGCGATCAGCCAGGGCATCGTGGCGGTGAGCGGCCCCGACCCCGTCGCTGCCGTGCTCGGATTCAAGATCTTCCTCGGCGTGAGTGCTATCGGTCTGGCACTGTTTGTGGCGTGGCTCACACAGCGCCTGACCGGGAGCCGGCAACTCGGACTCGCCGCCGGTGTCCTGGTTGCGTGGCAACCGAATCTGATCATCGAGAGCAGTGGTCAGGCACACAACGACGCGGTCATGCTCCTGCTGGCGACGGCTGGGCTGGGGTTGGCGGTGCTCGGCGGGGCGCGGTCGTTGCGCGGCGCGATCGTGTTGGTCGCCGCCTCGGCGGTAGTCAAGTATGTGACCCTGCCGCTGCTTGGGCTCCTCGCCCTGGTCCGGCTAAAAGACATCGGCCGTGACGGTGTGGTCCGCACCGCGCGGGCGTGGGGACTCGACGCGCTGGCCGCCGCGGCCGTGGTGGTGGCCGCGTTCGCGCCCTTCTGGGTGGGCGCTGGGACCTTGGCGGAGATGCTCACCGAGCCAGGGCGTCTCTTTAACAACCCGCTCTGGTATCTGCCCTATCTCGGCGTCCACAAGCTGGCCGGCGACATCGTCGATCCGGTCTTCTTCGTCGGCATCCGCCTTCTCCTGATGCTCGCCACGATCGCGGTGCTCGCCTGGATCGCGGTGTGGCTCGGACGTCAGTTGTCTTGGGGGAAACCCGCGAGTGATGAGCGGAGCGGATCTCTGCTGCCCTGGTGGACTGGTCGTCTGCTGACCGCGTGGACGGCGGTGCTGGCGACGCTGGCGCTGCTGCCCGTCAACTCCCACGCTTGGTACTGGACATGGCCGATCGTGCCGGTCGCGCTGTTGGTCACATTCCGCGCGTCCGCGGTGCCAGTTGACGGCGTCGGCCCGGCGCTGCCGCGCTGGTTCTGGTCGTATCTGGTGCTGACGGCGTTGCTGACGCTCGCCTATCACACGCGAGTCGTGCATTTCTAGCGCGTCGAATGCACCTCGTTTCGGAGCATCCGCGTCACCAGTTCGTGTACGCGCCGTCGGGCCGGCGCCAGCGAGGTGGCGCCCAGAACTCGAAGGGGTGGTCCACCGCCGCGGCTTCATCGAACTCGACGCCGAGTCCGGGTGCGGTCGGGAGCGGGAAGCTGCCGCCCTCCTGCTCGATGGCGACCGGGAAGAGATCGCGCGGGCGGTCACGGTCGTGCGCCGGGAAGTATTCGAGGAACGCGAAGTTGGAAGTTGAGCAGGCGAGGTGGACGCTGGCGGCGGTGGCGATCGGACCGCGCGGGTTGTGCGGCATCAGGTCGATGTAGTGCGTCTCGCACCAACCGGCGATCTTGCGCGCCTCGGTGATCCCGCCGACGTTGCAGAGGTCGAGCCGCGCGAAGTTGAGGAGGCCGCTCTCCACATAAGGCGCGAACGCCCATTTGCTCGAGAACTCCTCGCCGATGGCGAACGGCACGCGGGTCATGGATCGAAGTTGCCGGTAGGCCTCGGGGTCCTCGCAGCGGATCGGCTCTTCGACGAAGAGGAGGTGGAGATCCTCGACGCGCTGGCAGAAGAGCGCGGCTTCGGCCGGGTTGAGCCGGTGGTGAAAGTCGATGGCCAGCGCCACCTCGTCGCCGAGTTCGCGCCGGAGTTCACCCAGCCAGTGGACGGCGGCGTTGATCGAGTCGTGCGGGTCGTAGATCGAGCCGTCGACACCGGTCCAGTCCAGGTTGAGCATCCCTGGTGTGAAGCGGAGCACCCGCCACCCTTCGGTGATGGCGACTTTGGCCTTGTCGATGACGTCCGGGCCGGAGAGCGTGCCTGGTGTGGCGAAGCACGGGACGCGCTCTCGGACAGCGCCACCCAGGAGTTGCCAGACCGGGACGCCGAGCGACTTGCCGAGGATGTCCCAGAGGGCGATGTCGATGGCGGAGATGACCGCGGCGGTGATCTTGCCGCCCTCGAAGTAGGCGCCGCGGTAGAGCAGTTGCCAGGTGTGCTCGATTCGGCGCGGGTCCTCGCCGACTAGGCCGTGCGCGAAATGGTCCAGCATCCCCTGCATCGCCAGCTCGCGGCCGGAGATGCCGCCCTCGCCGACGCCGGTGATCCCCTGATCCGTCTCGACCTTGACGACGAACTGATTCCGATGCCGCACCTTGATCGGGAACCCCTTTATCGCCGTGATCTTCATGTTTTTTTACCTCCATTCCGCTTGTCGCCTTTGACCGGAGTTCCTATAGCAGGGGCATTCACATCGAGCAAGGGCAATCTTCTCAAGCCGCTGATGCAGGCTCGCTTGCCAGGTTCCGACGCCTGTCATTTCTCGCTGCGGCTCGAACTGACCGATTGGGTGGGCGGATGGATGCGGTCACCTTTCACGCCGGGCAGTAGGATCGCCGTTCGAGGGTGCGGCGCAGGGACGCCGCATGTAGTTCGACATAAGCAATGTCGTGCAGGGCGCTGGTGTGCAGTCCTTGCTCGTAGAGGTGGACAAAGCCGGGGAGGCCGGCGCGGCCCCATTCCTCGACCGTGTCGTAGGCAGAGCGCTGACGCTGGAGGATGGTGGCGACGATGCCTTCGCGCTCAACGAGGCCGTAGGCGTCGCAGAACAGAACAGCGCGGCGGGCGCGTTCGTCGGGCGGGCCAAAGCGATCATCCGGGTAGAAGGGAACGAACCGCCACAACGCGTAGGCGATATCCCACGTTGGCGGTGCGGGTGCGGCAAGGTCCCAGTCGATCAGGGCGACCGGCGCGCCCTGCCAGAAGATGGTGTTCCACGGAGCAGCATCGTTGTGACAGATGATCGGTCCGCCCGCGGGAGCGCCCACCGCACGCGGCCATGCGAGACTCGGATCGGGGACGAATGATGCGACGGCATCGTGATAGGCGCGCAGGAGGCGTGCGATCGCGATGAGCGCGGAGTCGCCATCGATGCCCTCCAGCGTAGATGATCCAGACTCACCCGCTATGTAGCTCAGCACCTCGCGACCGTCGCCGTCCATATCGAGCAGGCGGGGTGAGCCCTCGAAGTCGATCTCTTCGAGGTGACGGAGCAGGGCATGCGTGGCCGGCCACCAGGCCGATCGCGCGCGATGCACCCTGTCCCCTCGGCGTACCACCGGCGTCATGTTGCCGTCGGCGAAACGCTCCTCGACCGGCGAGTGCGAAGGGTCAGATGGACCTGTCGTCGGGGTCATGGCGTCTGCACTCTTGGTCGAATCGTCGCCGGGTCGATCTCGCGAAGGGTTCCGCAACGCAGCTCGACCACGCGGGTCGCCAGCCGCTCGATGGCGAAGCGGTCATGCAGCACCATCAGCAGGGTGCCTTCGAATTGCCCGAGCGCCTCCTCGAACTGCTCGCGGGCATCGATGTCGAGGTGGTTCAGCGGTTCGTCGAGGAGCAGCAGGTTCGCGCCGCGCAGGACCAGGAGCGCGAGCATCAACCGCGCCCGCTCGCCGTAGGAGAGGTCTGCGATGCGCCGGTGGACCATCTCGCCGCCGAAGAGAAAGCGGTGCAGGAAGGTGCGCATCTCCGTCTCCGATCCGGCCGCAACCGCGCGGGCCTGCGCCAGCACGGTGCGTTCCACATCGAGCGTCTCTTGTTCCTGCGCGAAATGGCCAACGGAGACCCCGGTCCCGAGCCGCGCTGTGCCCTCGTCCGGGGTCAGTTCGCCGGTGAGGATGCGGATCAGGGTGGATTTCCCCGCCCCGTTGGGTCCGATCAGGGCGACTCGTTCGCCGTGCCGAAGGTGGAAATCCAGATTTTGCAGAATGGTCGTGTCTCCGAATCGGAACGTGACGCCGTCGAGCTGGACGACATCTCTCGCTCCATCAGCCGCCTCGTTGAAGGCGAGTGCGAGACCCCAACGTTGCTCCGGTTTGTCGATCCGCTCCTCAGAATCGAGCAGTCGCCCCAACTTGCGCTCGCGCACCTTGGCGGTCCGGGCAACCTTTTTGGCGATTCTGCGCCAGTGGTCGTTGTTCGTCCCGGTCTCGATCCCTTTGGCGGCTCCCTGTGTTTGGCGGATATCTCGTTCGACCCGAGCGATGTCGCGCCGCTGCCGTTCGTAGGCATCTACTTGCGCCTCTTTGGCGGCTTGCTTTGCCGTCAGGTAGTCGCTGTAGTTGCCGGTGTATGACGTGAGCGAGTGTGTCCCCGCGTCGAGCTCGAAGATCGTCGATGCGATCTGGTCGAGGAAACCGCGGTCGTGGGAGACGATCAGGAGCGCGCCGTCATAGGCCGTGAGGAAACCGGCGAGCCAGTCGAGGGCGTCGAGGTCGAGGTGGTTGGTGGGTTCGTCGAGGAGGAGCAGATCCGGCCGGGTGGCGAGGAGACCGGCCAACCCGGCGCGCGTCTTCTGCCCGCCGGAGAGCGTCGCCAAAGGCCTCGTCAAATCGGACTCCGGGAGGCCAAGCCGGTCGAGCAGTGCCGTCAATGCATCAAGCTTTTCGTAGCCACCGGCGGCCTCGAATCGGTCGAGAGCATCGTCATAGACAGATGCGGCGTCGGCCGCGTCGTGGCTGTCGTCGGCGAGAGCCACCGAGGCCGCGTCGAGGGCGCGGCTGGCGCGGAGCAGGCCACTGGTTGGGATGTCGAGCAGGTCGGCGAGCGTCCCACCGGGGAGGTCGGCGAATCCCTGGCGCAGGTAACCGATGCGCATGGTGGGCGTGCGGCTGATGGCGCCGCCGTCCGGTTCGATGTCGCCGGCAAGCAGCGCAAGCAATGTGGTCTTGCCCGAACCGTTGGTGCCGACCAGCCCGATGCGGTCACCGCGGCTGATGGAGACGGTTATCGAGTCGAGGATTAGGTTGTCGCCGTAGCGTTTGGACAGGTGGCTCAGGGTCAGCATCGCACTCCCACGTCGCGTCGACGCCGGTCCGCGACGCAGAGCGCCGGGTCGGTGTCCCGGAGGATGTCCGCGCCGTGGCGGATCGCTCCGCGCACGGGAGTGCTAGTCGATCAAGGGTCGCGAGCCTCCTGTGAAAGGTGTCACGAACGGCGCGGCACAGTGGTGCCGGCGCTAGGCCAGGTCGTCTTCTGCCGTGCTCGCCTCAGTTTCGAGGGCCGAGAGGGCGTAGTTGTCGATCTCCTGCTGGATGGCGTCGCGCAGGTTGATGAGATCGACGAGGTCGAGACCGGCGATGACGGCGTTGTTCTCCGGGTCATTGGCGTCATCGGTCCCGGGAACGACCCGGAACTCGACCTCGACGGTTTCCTCGCCGTCGAGCTCCTCACCGGTCGGGAGCTCGTCCATATAGATGTTGTACGTCTCCACGCCGTCTCTCTCCTTCATTGCAAGCTGCCTGTGGCGCCGCTCAACGGCGCGGGCCTCTCCACCCGCTGTCGGCAACCCAATCTATCATACTCGCTTCATTGCCGCTGCTGCGTCGCGCTCGATCGCTCGAGATCGTGGTTGGTCCGGCAGCCCGGCAACGGGGAACCACCCGGGCGGTTGATGCCGGCACGATCCCGTATCCTTGGTGTCTTGTCAGACGGAGTCGCTGCCGTGAGGTGGGGAACGTGTGGGTGGTGAGTTGGATTCACGGCGATGGTCGCGGCGAGGGCTACTGGCCGCCGGGGCGGGGGCGCTTGCCTTCGCCGCGGTGGGCTGCGCCGACGACGAGCCGGAGCAGGCGGCAACGCGAGGAGCAGCGACGATCGATGCGGCGCTGACGCCGCCGTCGACCCAACTGCCCCCGACGCCGACGCAGCCGCCGCTGACCTCGCCGGTCCCTGGCTATCTGGACCCCGCCCGTTGGCAGGGAAGGACGCTGATCGTCGCCTCGCCGGGTGTCGGTGATTATCTCGACGCGCTCGAATCGGCGTTCCTGGAGCCGTTTGCCGAGGCCACCGGCGCGACTGTTCAGCATCAGCAGTATGGGCCGGAAGGTGTCGCCAGTCTCCAAGATCAAGTCGACAACGACGATCATGTCTGGGACGTCATGCTCGTGCCGGCATCCAGCGTGCTCCCACTTGCGCGGACCGAGTACCTGGCGCCGATTGACTACAATGTCGTCGACCCGAATGCGCTCTACGACGCGGTGGCGATGCAGCATGGGGTTGGGGCAGCGCTCTACGCGACCGTCATCGTCTACCCGGCGGTGACCGGCGAGGCTCCGGCGGACTGGCCAGCGTTCTGGGACCTCTCGCGCGCTGGCGGGACGCGGGCACTGCGCCGCAGCCCGGTGGGCACGTTCGAGTTTGCCCTGCTCGCCGATGGTGTCGAGCAAGGGAGTCTCTACCCACTCGACACGCCGCGCGCCTTCGGCAGCCTGGAGCGCATCCGCGCGGCGACGCTGTTCTGGGAAGACAGCAAGCAGCCGGTGGAGCTGGTGCGCACCGAGCAGGTCGGTCTGGCCGCCGCCTGGACGGTGCGCACGGTATTGCCGGATGTGGCCTCGTTGATTCGCACCCAGTGGCAAGGCGGCATGATGTCGGCTGATTCGTGGGTGATTCCCCGTGGGATTACCAATACCGACATGGCGATGAGTTTCATAGGTTTCGCCACGCGCGCCATCCCGACGGCCAATTTTGCCCGCTTGCAGCCATTCGCGCCGGTGAACCGGGACGCGCTGACGCTGCTGCGCCCGGATGTGGTCGAATCGCTGCCCACCGCGCCGAGTCACGTCGATCAACTCTTTTTCGAGGGCTGGAGCTACTGGGCCGACAACCTCGACCGCCTGACCGCCCAGTTCGAGGAATGGCTGCTGAACCCGCCGGCGTCGCCCGCGGCGTGACGCGGGAGAGCCGAGGTTCGAGCGCCGAGGGCCGAGTGAGTGGCCGCGTCGGTCCGGCTTGGTGACGATCTCGTGAGTGAGCAGGGGCGAGGGGAAGCAAATAGCCTGAAGGCTGCGTTCTCGAACCTCGAACCTCGCTCCTCGGCCCTCCGTCAGTATCCGGCGGCGGTGCCGTCGGCGCGGGGGTCGGCGCCGCCGCGGAGCATGCCGGTTTGGTGGTCGACGAG
>JACDBO010000287.1 GCA_013694885.1 Chloroflexia bacterium
GACGGCGGGCGCGCTGGTCTGGCCCAGGCCCTCGACCAGGGCGCGCATGGCGTCGCGGGCCAGGGGCTGGCCGCGGCGGATCGCGGTGCGGCAGGAGAGCTGGACGAGCAACCGCTCCCGCCAGGTCTCGCCCTCCGCCGCCTCATCGTCGGCGAGCGCGAGCAGCGTCCCGGCCAGATCGTCCGGTGCGCCGAGGCCGTCCAGTGGGTGGGGAGCATGGCCGGGGACGACACCGGGCAGGGCCGGCAGGGCGCGCAGCAGGAACGTCCGGCCGCCGAAGATTTCCAGATCGAAGCCGAGGGCGGCGAGGTCATCCAGGCGGCGACCGAAGCGGGCGAGCTGGGCCGGTCGCAGTTCGAGCAGCAGCGGCTCCGGCAAGATCACCGGCTCGGGGCCGGAGCGCCCGCAGGTCTCCGTCAGCCGCTCGTAGAGGATCCGCTCGTGGGCGCGATGCTGGTCGACCAGATAGAGCGCCGTCTGCCCCTCGAGCAGCAGCAAGCGTTCTTGCAGCTGTCCAACGAGGCGCAGCGGCGGCAGCCCTGGCGTCACGATCGGTTCATTCTCGTCATAGAGGGCGTGGTCCTCCGCCACGCCCGGCGCTCGCCGCGGCAGGATGTCGAGCGCGGCCAGCCCCATCTCGGCCTGGAGCCGCAGCGGCAGGGGTCGTCGACCGAGCGCGGCCCGCACCAATTCGCCCAGCGCGGTCCCGATCACCCGCTCGGCGAGCAGGCGCACCTCGGTCTTGGCCGGGTGGAGGTTGATATCGACCCGCTCTGGATCGGTCTCCACCGTCAGCGCCAGCACTGGGTGTCGACCGCGTGGCAGCACCGGGCGATAGGCCGCCTCGATCAGCTGGAGCAAACCGCGCGGCTGGACCCAGCGCCCGTTGACGACGACATTGACGGCGCCGCGACCAGGTCGCGTCACCTCCGGTCCGCCGACGATCCCACCGAGGCGCGCCCCAGCGACCTCGATCGGCCCGACCGCCAGCAGGCTGCCGGCGAGCGCCTGGCCGTAGGCATCGATCAAGGTCGCTTCGAGGTCGCCTGTCCCACTCGTCCGCACCACCAGCCGCTCGTCGGTGTAGAGCGCGATCTGGACGTCGGGCGCCGCCAATGCCAGCCGGCGGACGGTCTGCCCGATCTGAGCGACCTCGCTCTGGACCCGGGCCGCCGCCGCCAGCCGCGCCGGCACGTTGTGGAAGAGGTGGCGGACCGTCACTGTCGTCCCACGTCCACGCGGCGCCGCCTCATCGGCGACGATGGCCCCGTCACGCAGCGTCAGCCGCTGCCCGACGCCATCGTCGCCGGTCGCGCTGACCAGCGTCAACTCGGCGACGGCGGCGATACTCGGCAGCGCCTCCCCACGAAAACCAAGCGTCCGCACCCGGCCGAGTTCCGCCCCGACGAGCTTGCTCGTCGCATGGCGCCGGCAAGCCAGCCGCAGCTCACCGCGCGGGATGCCGCACCCGTCGTCGCCGACGCGGATCAGATGCAACCCACCGCCGCGCACGTCGACGCGAATCTGGTTCGCGCCGGCGTCGAGTGCGTTCTCGACCAGCTCTTTGACCACCGACGCCGGCCGCTCGACCACCTCCCCCGCCGCGATCCGCCCCGCCACCTCCGGCGCCAACACCCGGATCGGCCGCGACACGGACGTACCCTCACGGTAGAAGCTGTCGAGCACCGCGTCACTTGCAACATTCGAGTCGCGAGGCGCCTCGAACCCGGTCATGTCGGTCCTGTTCGTTCCAAACGCACCGGTTCCGTGCCGCAATCGGTCAAACCGGGCGACCAGCGAATCTCGTCTCCATCGACTATGGTAAATCGTTTTGACCCTGGAAGGATCGAGCCTGTGCGCTCGTTGAATATCCCGGCGCATGTGCGCGCCGACAGTGCAAGGAGACTTCGCGTTGATCGAACGGCCGACGGCGCGCCTCATCGTGCTCGACAGCGAGGGCCGCGTCCTCCTCTTCCAGTGGGAAGACCCGAGCGTTGTCGACCCGGGCCACCCGGCGGAGACGCCGCGCAATCCGGTGTTCTGGTGCACACCCGGAGGCGGCGTCGAACCCGGTGAGAGCTACGAGCAGGCGGCCCGGCGCGAGCTATGGGAGGAGACGAGTATCACCGGCGTCGAGATCGGCCCGTGCGTCCAGAGCGACGACACGATGCTGGTCATCAACGGCCGGCCGGTCCTCTTCCAGCAGCGCTCGTTCGTGGTGCGCGTGCCGCTCCCCACGGTGTCAGTGGACGGCCTGCTCGATCTCGAACGCGAGACTTACCGCACCCACCGCTGGTGGTCCCTCACCGAGCTCGAAACAACGGCGGAGACGATCTACCCGGAAGATCTCGCGGAGGTGGTTCGCTCGCTGGTGGCGTGAAGGCCCTCACCCCGGCGCTATCGCGCCACCCCTCTCCCATGCGTGGGAGAGGGGTATCGGAGGGGCATAGCTCCCCCTCTCTCGCGCACGGGAGAGGGGGTCGGGGGGTGAGTGAGGGCTTAGTGAGGGCTCTCCTACGAAACCCCGAGCTCCTCCGCCGCCATCCTGGTGCCTTCGACGCGATTCGCGACCTTCTGGAACGCGACGTCGCGCGCGTAGTCGGGCGAGCCGTGGAGCGGTTTCTCGTCGATCGAGAACGGCGAGAAACCGCAGTCGTCCGTCGCGCCGAGGCGCTCCTTGGGGATGAAGTTGGCGGCGCGGACGAGGAGGTCACGGACCTCCTGTGCGGTCTCGACGCGGGGGTTCTGCGGATTGATGACCCCGATGAAGGCCACCTGCGGCACGCCGTTGGCGTCGTCGCGGCTGGTCTCCCCGATCATTTTCAGCACCGGGTCCTTGTCGCGCTCGCTCGCGAACTGGATCAGGAAGTACCCGGCGTTCAGCTGGAACAGGGACGGGAGCAGGTTGCTGTACGGGACGTCGGCGCTGTGCACCGAGTCACGGTCACCGCCCGGGCAGGTGTGGACGCCGATATTGACGCGATCCTCGGGCGTGAAGCGGTCGAGCACCCGGTTGATGAGATCGATGAAATGCGGCAGCATCCCGGCGCCGGTCCACGGGTTGCGGGAATCCTCCCGCAGGGCGAGCCGCCCCTCGGTGAAGTCGATCGAGACGCGCACCGCGCCGGCGTCGAACGCGCCCCGGATGTCCTTCTCGCACTCGTTGACGAGGTCGTCCTCGAACGCCTCCCGCGAGTAGTCCGGCACCTCCTCCGTCAAGGGGTAGAGCAGGGCGAGCATGGAGGGCGAGATCACCGCCTGTTTCATCGGCTTGGTGGCGAACGTGATCGCCTTCTTCAAGCTATCGGCCGCGTAGGTCTTGTACCGAAAGGGGCCGCCCGTCAGGCGGGGCAGCTGCCGGTTATGACCGTCGGAGAAGATCGCGAAAAACTGCCCGGCTGGGGCGAGATTGGGCGCCAGGCCGGTCCCCATCAGCGTGTCCGTCAGCGGGTAGGTGGCGAAGCTCGACCAGCGCTGCTCCCCATCGGAGACGATCGGCGACCCGGTCGCCTCCAGCCGGCTGATCGAATCCTGGACGGCCTCGTCCTGCTCCGCCTCCAGCTGCTCCTTCGTGATCTTGCCGGCGTCGTAGTCCGCGTAGGCGCCTTGCAGTTTCGCTGGTCGCGGCAGCGAGCCCACCGCTTCGGTGGGGATGCCGGTGTCAGCCTTCGGATCGTACGCCATCGCCTGTGTCCTCCTTCGGCCATCGACGCGCGGCGCCGGTTTGGCCACACCATTGTGGCAGCGGGAGCAGCAATGGCGGCGAGCTGCCCCGCACCGTCGCCCTTCCCGACGCCAGGAAGTTCAACAGCAATCGTCCTTGCTGGCGGCGGGATGCTACCACCGCGCCAAATGCCCCGCAACGCCCCCGCCGTCCGCATCGTTGCCTGGGTCACACCCGCGACGAGCGCGGCCCCCTGAGGGGAGGTCGCTCACCCCGGCAGCGCCGCCGTCAGGTCCAACTCGACCAGCTGGCCGCGAAACCCCAGGCTCGCCGCCCCGAGCAGGGTGCTGGCCGAGGTGAACGCGGGCGCGAGGTCGGACGCATTAAACCGCTGCCAGACGCCGGCGAGCACGGCGCTGTCGTCGCTGACGACGTAGATCACGGAACGGACGACGTGCTCCGGCCCCGCCCCGACAGCAGCCAGCGCCGTCAGCGCATTGGCCGCGACCTGGTCAACCTGCGCCGCGACGTCGCCCCGCCCGATCACCACCCCGGCGCGGTCGAGCGGACACTGCCCGGCCAGAAAGGCCAGCCAGCGACACTCAACAACCGTGACGTGATGATAGCCCGGCGTCTGGTGCAACTCGGCGGGGTTGAGTCGTCTGATGGTGCTCATGTCCGGCAGTATATCGACGAGGCCGCTCGTCGCGTCCGGCCGCACCACCGTCTAAGTGCGACCACACCACTCACACTGCCCGATGTCACAAATGTGACTGCTACTCGAAGTGCCATTCGATGACCTCACGCAGGGTCATGCTGCCGAGGTCAAGCTCGCGCAGGTTGCTGGTCGGCCGCTCGGCCCGCCCGGACCGCGCCAGGAAGCCGTCGAGTAGTCCATCACGGAGTTTGAATCTACGACGGGCACGATCTTCCCCAAGGGTTTGGCTGAGAGCGCACGCTCACCGATACGACCACCCGGCTCTAATTGATCTGACGACGCGGCGAGCCGAAGATCCGCACCACGGCGGTCAGGAAGGCGTTCAACGTGATCGATGGCGGAGAGTGAGAGTTCAATCGCAAAAACAGCATGCGCAGTCGGGTCTGGAGGTGCGGTCGTGTCCATCGTCAGCACCGGGGCCGAAACGGAGGTCAGCACCAGGACGTCACCTGACAATGCCACAACACCGGCTTGCACGGATGCACGTGGCAGACGAGTCTCGCTGCCTGAGTTCAGGTTTGAACTCACCCATAGCACTGCGGGCTCCTCGAACTCTGGCACATCATCAAGCTCTACCAACTCGGTGCCGAACGGAAATCGACCTACTCGCCCGAAGATGTCATCGCTGTAGAGTGCGCGCTCGGCGGCATCAGGTGAGGAGAACACTGCATACTGAAGGTAAACGCTCCCCATTTCGGGTGGTGCAGTGACAGTCATGTTGATCCAGGCCTCGGTGCCCACATCAATACCAAGGCCGAAGAATGGTCCAAGGTTGGCATCGCCTTCTGACGCATCAGTGGGTCCTTCAGGGGCCAGCCTTGCGCCGGCAACATCGGTACCGAATGGCAGATCCCGCCCTCGAAATGGTGTCTCAAGGAGTAGGTCGACCAAGTCTTCGGCGTCTCCGGCCGATGGTTGGACCCGCTCAGCGGTGCGGTTACCGCCATCTGCTTCTTGCAGGTTCACAACTAGGGTTCGCACGAGTTCTTCAAGATTATCTTCGCGACCAGCCGAGATGCTGAATACCCACTCCCCATCCTTGGAACCCCAGACAAGGACATGATACGCTCCCTCAGTATCCACAATCGTCAACCGTAAGAAAGGAACGTTAGCTGTCGCAGAGGTATCCTGTCCCTTCACCTCAAATCGTTCCACGTAGGGATTAGTTCTATACAGCAAACTGATAGAATCGATAGCCTTTGCTACAGTTCTCTCTGAACCGATATCGGCGATGTTGACGGTCAACGAGCCCGGGGTCCCGTCAATGTAACCATAGGTGTATGACTTTGTGCTGAATGGATAGATGAGTTGCTCATTTAGATCCTGCCCGCCTTCAAGCTCAATCTCATTATCGCCAAACGTTGATGGTAGGGCTGACGCGATGCGTTCGGGAGTCAGTGCAGTGTCGGTAACCTCTGCGATTCTCCAAGGAGGAACCTCCTGGTCGCTCTGAGCACCGGTTGCGCGGATGCGTGAACCTTCAGGAAACACCGCCAGCGCGATCAAGCTGAAGACGAGTACAAACGCCAGGATGAATCGCCTGCACATCGCGTCCCATTCCCTTCAAATGCCCGATCGCTCTGCGTTCGCGCCTGAAATGGTCTCGAAGCTCGTCACGCTCGAACCAGCTACATGCAACGTTGATCAAACCATCATCGCAATCCGGAACGTTATTCCGGCCTATCAGCAGATGAACTCTCCGTCGAGGTATCAAGGTTTCGTGCCAGTCGCTCCCGCAGGCCGATCACCGTCAATCCCACCACCTCACGGAGGGACCCATCGTACCGCAGCACCAGGCCGTCACCGATGTCGATGCCGACCGCCGCTCGCGGCGCGCCGACCGAGAGGTAAAGGACATCGGCATCTTTGTCGTAGTCCCAGGTCATCGAAGACGGTTGTTCGAGGATCTTTATCGCTTCCACAGGGTCGTCCTCCGCGCCGATAGCCGACGGGCGAGATACGCGGTCAAGAGAAAGCCGTCGGTCTGATCGATCTCACTATACGCTACCACGAGCCACTTGCTCGTCAACGGTGTCTGGGCGTAGAAGCGTGCAGCCAATAGCTCACCCGAATCGCCTTGCTTGATCGTTT
This sequence comes from Chloroflexia bacterium, assembly GCA_013694885.1. Lineage (GTDB taxonomy): Bacteria > Chloroflexota > Chloroflexia > Thermomicrobiales > UBA6265 > JACDBO01. Next base: position 6,474 of record JACDBO010000287.1, read on the forward strand.
CGGGGTCGGCCAGCGTTTCGAGAACCTGTGCGCGGAGTGTCGTCAACTCAGGGTGACCTGCCGTGACATGGCGCCAGCGTTCGTCGGTGAGACGGATGGCTACTCCCGCCTTCGACCGCGTGACGATCGTCGACGAACCGTCGCTCACAACCGCCCCTGCTGCTCGAACAACCAGTCGATCGCCTCCCGTGGCGTCATGCTGCCCAGGTCAAGCTCGCGCAGGTTGCGGGCCAGGCGTTCGGCCCGCCCGGAGCGCGCCGGGAAACCGTCGAGCGCCAGCTGATAGTCGACATCTGCCACCTCGGCGACGAATCGGGTGTCCAGCACCCGGTCGTCGACAGGCGCCGCCGGCCGTGCCGCTCCCTCAGCGCCGTACGCTTCGAGGACGGCTTCGGCCCGGTCGGCCACCCAGGGCGGCAGGCCGGCGAGGCGGGCGACGTGGATGCCGTAGGCGCGGTCGGCCGGGCCGGGGCGGACCGCGTAGAGGAAGATGACGCGGCCGTCCTCCTCCAGCGCGGCGACATGGGCGTTGGCGGCGCCCGGCAGCGCCGCGGCGAGCGCGGTCAGTTCCAGGTAGTGGGTGGCGAACAGGGCGCGGGCGCCGACCCGGTCGTGCAGGTCCTCCAGCACGGCGCGGGCGATTGCCAGTCCGTCGTCGGTGCTCGTGCCGCGCCCGACCTCGTCGAGGATCACCAGGCTCCGCGCCGTCGCTTGGTGCAGGATCGTCGCCGTCTCCACCATCTCGACCATGAAGGTGCTGGCGCCGCCGGCGAGGTCGTCGTGCGCACCGATGCGGGTGAAGATGCGGTCGACCAGCCCGATCCGCGCCGCGCCGGCCGGCACGAACGAGCCGATCTGGGCGAGCAGGACGATCAGCGCGACCTGCCGCAGATAGGTACTCTTGCCGCCCATGTTCGGCCCGGTTACCACCAGCACGCGGGCGTCTCCGCCCAGGCGGCAGTCGTTGGGGATGAATGCCTCGCCGGCCAGCGTCGCCTCGACGACCGGGTGTCGCCCACCGACGATCTCGAGCACATCGCCCTCCTCCAGGACCGGGCGAATCCAGTCGGAGCGCATCGCGACCTCGGCCAGCGATAGCTGCGCATCGAGCCTCGCCAGCCGGCCAGCCGTCGCCGACAGCCGCGCCGCGGCGGCCGTGACCGCCGCGCTGAGCCGGATCAGGGCTTCCCGCTCCAACCCGGCGATCTCCTCGTCGGCGGCGAGGACACGCGCCTCGGCCTCCTTGAGCGGCGTGGTCACGTAGCGCTCGCCGGTCGCGATCGTCTGTTTTCGCACATAGTCCGGCGGGACGTGGCTCAGGTTCGGCCGGGTGACCTCGATGTAGTAGCCGAAGACCTTGTTGAACCCGACCTTGAGACTTCTGATGCCGGTCCGCTCCCGCTCGCACCGCTCCAGACCGGCGAGCCAGCGGCGCGTCTCGGCGGCACCGGCCTCGGCGGCGTCGAGCGCGGGCCAGAAACCGGGGCGGACGCGGGCGCTCCCCGCGTCGTCCTCTTCCACCGCTGTTTCAATCAGGTCGAGGAGATCGAAGCATGGATCGAGGTCCGCCGCCAGTTCCGCCAACGCCGGCTGATCCCCGCTTCGCAGCGCAGCGACGACATCTGGAAGCACCCGCAGCGCCGATCCGAGCGCCAGGTAGTCGCGGGCGCCCGCGAGGCCTTGCGTCACCCGGCTCGTCAACCGCTCGAGGTCGCCGACACTCGTCAGCGCCGTCAGTAGCGCGGCGCGCGTCAGGAGGCGCTCGGGATCGGCCAGCGCGGCGACGACCCCCTGCCGGCGCCGGAGTTCTGACAGGTCACACGAGGGCTGGCCGATAAGCCGGCGGAGGGCGCGGGCGCCCATCGCCGTGCAGGTCCGGTCGAGCACGGCGAGGAGACTGCCTCGGCTGCCACCGGTGCCGAAACTGCGCGTCAGCTCCAGGTTGCGCCGCGTCGCCGCGTCCAGGCTCACCCAGCGCCCGGGTGTCTCGGTGCGCAGCCCAGTCAGGAGCGGCAACAGCGCCGGGTTGGTCCGGGCGAGGTAGGCGATGACCGCCCCGCCTGCCC
>JACDBO010000307.1 GCA_013694885.1 Chloroflexia bacterium
ACGTTACCTCGCAAACACTGGCGGAAGAGCAGCTACGGCGGAGCGAAGGGAGATACCGGGCGCTGGTTCAGCATGCTTCAGACGTCATCACGATCATCGACGCTGATGGTATTGCCCGTTATCAGAGTCCGTCCCTGGAGTCCGTGCTTGGCTATCCCCCGCACGAACTGGTCGGGGTCGATCCCTTCGGTTTGATCCACGCCGATGACGTAGGACCGGTTCGCGAGTTGTTCGGCGAGGTGGTACGGCAATCAGGATCACGTCAGACATCCCGCTTCCGGTTCCGCCATAAGAACGGGTCATGGCGATGGATGGACGTCATCGCCACGAATCTCCTGGATGACTTGAGCGTGGGTGGGGTGGTCGTCAACTCGCGTGATGTCACTGACCGCCAGCAAGCTGAGGATGATCTGCGCGAGCGGGAGCATCGTCATCTTGACCTCTCGGAAGCGGCGCGGCGCCAGGCCCAGGAACTCGCGCTCCTGGACGAGGTGCGCACCGCACTCGCGCACGAGCTGGAGCTGCCGGAACTGGTGCGAACCGTCGTTGAGGCGATCGCGCGAACCTTTGGGTACACGCTGGTCAGTCTCTATTTCCTCGAAGCCGGCGAGTTGGTGCTCCAGCATCAGGTCGGGTACGAACGGCAGATCCAGCGCATCCCTATCACGTCCGGGATCGCAGGACGGGTGGCTCGCACCGGCGAGCCAGTCCTGCTCGAAGACGCGGGAAATGACCCCACGTTTCTTGACGCAATCGACGGGATTTTGTCCGAAGTTTGCGTGCCGCTGAGTGACCAGGGCCGGGTCGTTGGCGTTCTGAATCTGGAGAGCAAGGGCGGCGTGCGACTCTCGGAGGCCGACCTCCGCCTCATGCTCGCCCTGTGCGAACACGTCAATATCGCCATTGCCCGCGCACGCCTGTACAGCGAGGCTCGCGCGAACCTGGCACGTTTTCAGGCGTTGGTTCAGCATGCCGACCTGATGGGTATCATCGAGCAGGATGGTGTCGTTCGCTATCTCAGCCCGGCGATCGAGTCTATCCTCGAATACCCCACGCGGGAACTGGTCGGGTCGCAAGGTCTGGACTTCATCGACCACGACGACCGCGCGATGGTTCAGGCGAGCTTCGATGAGGCGTTGGCGTCCGCCCACAGCCGTCCGCCAATCGAGTGCCGTATGCCGAGGAAAACCGGTGGGTCGTGCTGGATGGAGATTCGCTTCTCCAACCTGCTGTCCGATCCCAGTGTTGGGGGGATTGTCATCAATGGCCGCGACGTCACTGAGCGCAAAGCGTTCGAGGAGCAACTGCGGTACCAGGCACAGCACGACCCGCTGACCGGTCTCCCAAACCGCACCCTGTTTCTGGATCGGTTGACCCGAGCACTTGGCATGCCTCGCCCCGCGGGCGAAGCCGGGGTGTCGGTCCTGTTCCTGGACCTGGACGGGTTCAAAGTCGTCAACGACAGTCTTGGACACGCCGCTGGTGATTGCCTCCTCATCGCCGTCGCGGATCGATTGCATATGTGGCTCCGCGACGAAGACATGATCGCGCGCTTTGGCGGCGATGAGTTCGCTGTCCTGCTCGATCGCGCGACCGATGCCGAGGCAGCCGTGCGATTGGCGGATCGCCTGGTCGCTGCCCTTGCGCCTCTGTTCATCATCGAAGGCGTCGACGCAGTGGTCACCACCTGTATCGGCGTCGCTGTAGGTGACCCGGCGCTCGCCACGCCCGGTGACATGCTGCGCGCGGCGGATGTTGCGCTCTACCGGGCAAAGGCCGCCGGCAAGGGTAACGTCGCGGTCTTCGACGCGGATCGTGATGAGCCGGCGATGGTGAGACTTGATCGAGAGACGGCACTGCGCCGCGCACTCGAACGCGGAGAGCTTCGCATCGCCTATCAACCCGTCATGCACCTTGACACCGGAGCGGTCGAGGGGGTGGAAGCGCTTGCGCGTTGGGACCACCCCGAGGTCGGACTGGTTCCGCCAGATTCATTTATCCCGCTCGCCGAAGAGACCGGGCTGATCCTGCCGATCGGGCGCTGGTTACGCGCCGAGGCGTGCCGTCAAGTTCGACTCTGGCAGGATCGTTTCTCGATGCCGGCCCCCTTGCAGCTCAGCGTCAACATCTCGGCGCGAGAGCTTCGCCTTGCTGGATTGGTCGCGGACCTGGCGCAACTCCTGGAAGAAACCGGGATCTTGCCCGAATGTCTCACGCTCGAAGTAACGGAAAGCGCGGCGATCTCCGCCGGCCCGGAGGAGGATGTCGCGGTGCTGCGCGCCCTCAAGGCATTAGGTGTGCGACTCGCCCTCGACGACTTCGGGACTGGTTACGCCTCGCTGAGTGCGCTCAGGCACCTGCCCGTCGACGAACTCAAGGTCGACCGCTCATTCGTAGCCGGACTCGGTCGCAACCGTGAGGACACCGCGATTGTGCGAGCGTCGATCGGGGTGGCGGCGGCATTGAGCCTCGGCGTGACAGCGGAAGGCGTGGAAACCGCCAGCCAGATAGACTAGCTCCGTCGCCTGCACTGCAAACGTGGGCAGGGGTACTACTTTTCCCCACCGCTTGCTGCCTCGGCGTGTGAGGAATTTCTTAGGGGGCGACTCGGTTCCTCAGAGCCAACGGCGGCACGTTCACGCGAGACCGCCATGACCATTGCCGACCAGTGATTGAGGTTTAGACTTCAATCGTCGCCGCGAAGATCGAATTTCCTTCACCTGGATTCGCCTGCTTCGAAATAGAGTCGAGGAGGATCGGGATGCCGTGTAGTGCGAAGCATCAACGCGCTCGATTGGTGGCGCAGCTGACCGGTGCCCTTCTGGTGGTTGCCGTGCTCGGCGCGCCCGCCATCGTTGCCGCGGCACCGGCGACGCCGATAGCCTCACCGACGACGGGCGGAACGCCTGTTGCCGGAGGGACGTTGCCGTGGTGGCGGGACGCCGTCTGCTACGAGGTGTTTGTCCGCTCATTTTCCGATAGCGACGGTGATGGCACTGGTGACTTGCCGGGATTGATCGAACAGCTCGACTACCTCAACGATGGAGACCCGTCATCTGGCAACGACCTCGGAGTGAGCTGCATTTGGCTGATGCCGATCATGGAGTCGACGAGCTACCACGGCTACGACGTGACTGACTTCTATGCGATCGAGCGCGACTACGGAACGAATGACGACTTTCGGCACCTCATGGACGAGGCGCATGGACGGGGCATTCGCGTCATCATTGATCTCGTGCTGAACCACACGTCGGTCGAGCACCCATGGTTCCAGCAAGCGGTGAGCGACCCGGCATCGCCCTACCGTGACTGGTACATTTTCGAACCAGAAGATCCCGGATATCCTGGACCGTGGGGCGCGCAAGCCTGGCACCCCGCGCCGGATGGTGGTGCGTTCTATTACGGCGTCTTCTGGTCCGGGATGCCAGATCTGAATTACCGTAATCCGGCGGTGACGACCGAAATGGAAAAGGTCACGGCGTTCTGGCTGACCGAGATGGGAGTCGATGGATTTCGGTTCGACGCGATCAAGCACCTGATCGAGGAGGGCCGCGTCCAGGAAAGCACGCCCGCGACCCTGGCCTGGATAGCGGACTACAGCGCATTCGTCCGCGCCGAAAAGCCGGAGGCATACATGGTCGGTGAAGTCGCCGGCGCCGGCACCGATGCACTCTCACTCTACTACCCCGGTCTGCTGGACGCCTATTTCCACTTCGAGTTGGCCCAGCAAACGGTCAACGCCGCCAACTTCGGCATTCCACGTCAACTCGCCGGTGTCGCCAAAGGCACGGAAGACCGCATCCCGGACCAGCGCTTCGCGACGTTCCTCACCAACCATGACCAACCGCGCATCGCCACTCAGCTTGGTGGCGCCGCCGCCGACTTGCGCCTGGCCGCAATGTTGTTGCTGACGATGCCAGGGACACCGTTCATCTACTACGGTGAGGAGATCGGCATGGCCGGCGACAAGCCGGACGAGCGCATCCGCACCCCGATGCAGTGGTCCCCAGGGCCGGGCGGCGGCTTCACCACTGGAAGGCCCTGGGAGTCGCCACAGGACGACTGGCAGACCCGCACCGTCGCCGCGCAACCAACCGACCCGGCTAGCCTGCTCGCATGGTACCGGACGCTTATCCACGCCCGAGCCGCGCACCCGGCACTAGGTCACGGCGATTTCACGGCGGTCGCATCCAGCGACCCGAACGTCTTCGCCTTCTTGCGGACGACACCGGCGGAGCAGGTGCTCGTGCTCATCAACCTCGGCAGCGAGCCGGCCGTCGGGCTGTCGCTCACCGCGCCAGTCGGCGCGATCGCTGCGGGCGCCTATGGTGCGCGTGACGCGCTGGGCGGTCCTCAGGCCGGTCAAATCCGGGTGGACGCGACGGACACCGCCGTGTTCACGCTGCCGATGTACTTTGATGAGCTCCCAGCGAAATCAGGGTTGGTCCTCGCGCTGACACCCTCGACGCCTTGACTCCGTGAAGCTCTTTTGGCTGGTGCCCGGTCGCCTTGTGGGTGGCTCCCGACCTGGTGGGACCCGCCCGCGGTGGCTCATCGCGCCGCAACGGATGGCGGAGGAATTGGCACGTCTCCGGGAAGCCGGTGTCGACAACATCCTCACGCTTTCCCTCCAACCACTGCCTGCGAAGTCGATCGCCCACGCCGACTTGACCTGTCGCCATATCCCCGTCCGTGACTTCCGAGCTCCGGCGGCTGAGCAACTCGTGGAAGCGGTCGCCTGGCTCGACCAACAACTCGATATTGGCAAGGTGGTGTTTGTCCACTGTGGAGGAGGGCGCGGGCGAACCGGCACGGTTCTCGCCGCCTGGCTCATCGCTCATGGGAAGACCGCCCAGGAGGCCGTGGCCGAGGTGCGCCGAGTACGGCCGGGTGCAGTCGAGACTCGCGGACAGCACGCCGCACTCCACCGGTTCGCGTCGTCCCAAGAAGTCGCCAAAGCGAGAAACAGCGCGGTGCGATAATCGGGGACAGCCGGGGATCAGGTACAGAGGGCACACGTTGTGGAGGCGGGTATGGAGGCGGGGTCCGATCAGGCGAAGCGGGAGCGGCCGACGCAGGTGGCCGAGCCGTTTATCGAGTCCCGATGGCGGTCGGATGCGATGGACGGAACCCAGGGTCGCCCCGGCAAGCGTGAGGTTGATCTCTACGTTCGTACCTACATGACGTTGCTGGAGAGCTCAGGCGCGGTCGCGGTTTCCAGCCTGGAACCGGCGCACCTCACCGCCGCCTCATCGCTCCACGCCGGGGCCGCGGAAGAGGCGCCGGACATGAGCGCCTTCCTCTACTCGGCCCAGCGCATTCCGGCCTGCATGATCCATGTCCGTCATGTGGTGCTGGGCCAATCCCATCGGGCATTCCGCCAGGCCGGATTGAACGACCTGGAGGAATGGGAGGCGGTCTCCGCCCCTGGCCGTCGCCGCCGCTGGCACTTCGACGGGTGGGAAACACTCGCCGCCTACATCGCCTCCGCGTCCGATCTGGACGATCTGATTCCCTCCATCGTCGCCTACCAGCTCGAATGGAACAAGCTGCATCGGTTGATCGAGGCCGACCCCAGCCTCAAGACAACGATCGACGGCCTTGTCGCGGGCGCCATACCCGATTCCGCGGAACGGGACCGCATCGGTGAGCAACTGAGCATCGCTCCGAGCGATTGGGCGCGCCTCCAGGTGGTTTGGGGCACCGAGGTTTGGTCCAACCTAGGCAAAATCGCCGCGGATCGGAAACGGATTGACCTGCGAATGCTCGGCGGCACCTATCTCGGTTACGCCCGCTCAACACGCGGTTGGTGGCGACCAGTCAACCTGATGCTGATGGACGGGCGCATGGTCGACCGCCCCATCTACTTCGTCTCGTCCAACACTCACAGTGTTGTCAATGTCCTCTCCGGTGTCGCACCCCGGCGCAAGGACAGCCTGACCGGGTTCATCCGCGAGACCAAACATCCAGAACTGCTCCCTGAGTTGGAGAAGCTCGAAGCCGGCGCGACCCGTTCTTCCTGGGATAACCTGCTCTACTTCGCGGCCCGGCACTTTTTCCATGGCGCGCAGCGCAGCGCTGAGCGTCAGGAGCGGCAGCGCGAGGAGGAGGCGCAGGGTATCCATCATTTCGAACCGACCGGCGCCGTCGATGTCGGCATCCAGGTGATCGAGTTGGCCAAACTCGACCCGGCGTCCTTCGACTCCCGGCTCGAAGGTTTTGACCCGCGGGGCTCCGATGCGCTGATCGTCAACATCAATTACCCACTAGGCTTGACTGCGTACCACATCATGTCGCAGATCGGCGTGGCCACCGACCAGATACGGGGTATCTATATCCTCGGCAAGGCGGCAACGCTCAACGGCCGCATCGGTGACATCATGATGGCGAATGTGGTTTACGACGAGCACTCCGGCAACACCTATTGGTTCGACAACATCTTCGACTACGAGGTCGTCTCCCCTTGGCTCCTCTTCGGCGCGGCACTCGACAATCAGAAGGCGGTCACCGTCAAGGGAACATTCCTGCAAAACCAGGGGTATCTCGATTTCTACTACCGGGAAAACTACACGGTGGTCGAGATGGAAGCCGGACCGTATCTCAGCGCCATCTACGAGGATGTCTTTCTCGAACGCCACCCGACCGACCAGGCGATCAACCTGACGCCGCTGGCGCGCCACCTCGACCTCGGCATTATCCACTACGCCTCGGACACCCCCTACACTCGCGCTCAGACGCTCGGCGCGCGCGGCCTCTCCTACTACGGCATGGACTCCACCTACGCCTCGACCATCGCCATCCTCCGCCGCATCTTCGCGCTCGAAGCGGATCTGATGGGGAACAACGGCGCCAGCATCCCGGAGTCGAACCGGCTGGCCCAAACACGCTCCGGTCACCGCGGATGACCCGGTTGGAATCGTTGCCCCGAAGCGCGTTTCTGCTCACGGTGCGCGTGCGCTTTCATGAGCTTGACCCGCTGGGCCACGTCAACAACGCCGTCTACCTCACGTACCTCGAAGAGGCGGCCATCGAGCACGCCGCCGCCGCCGGCTGGCCCGCGTCGCGGCTGCGCCAGCACGGCGGCGTCTTCATCGCCCGCCGCCACGAGATCGATTTCCTCCGCCCGGCCGGCGAGGGCGACCTCCTCCAGGTCCGCACCTGGCCGGAGGCGATGAGCGGCGCGCGAGCAGTCCGCGCCTACGAGATCGTCCGCCTCGACCGCGCCGCCGGCACACCCTCGCAAGACGGCCTCATCGACCCGACGGTGCTGCCACCGGCACCGTCTGCATCGCTGCTCGTCCGCGCCCGCACCGAGTGGGCCTTCGTCGATGTCAGCTCCGGCCGTCCGCGCCGCATCCCGGCGACGGTGCGCGGCGACTTCCTCACCGGAGTGGAGTGAGAGCCCGACGCGGCGCTACGGACAAGTCAGCGGCTCAGTCCTGAGTCCTCAGTCCTCCGCGCGAAGCGGGGCTTGCTATGCTATACTTTCGATAGTCACACGGATGCCTTGAGGCTCCGTCTCTCCTGACACCCGCTTGTTCCCTGACATGGTCGAGGATGCGCGGTCTGAGCGCGGGGATTGCCCCGGTGCCAGTGGGAGTGGCCTCGGTGGGGACGCGATGCGTTTCGCCGGGCGAGTGTGACCTGTGTGGGGAGTCGCCTCGCGGCACTGGGCTGATGGGCTGATGGCGGATCGGGTTCGCGGCGACACCACACGAAGTGCGGAGGGCCAGGGTGGCCGCTTCGCCGGTGTCGCTTACGACACGAATCCGCGGTTGTGCCTGAAGCACCAGGCGTGCGAGGTTTTTTCATGTCCATTTTTTCTGTTGCCCAATTGTTTCCGTATCTCGCCACCGACCTGAGTGGTGGTGGCGGTGGTACCGCGACGCTCGATCGAGAGCCTGACGTCGTGCCAGAGCCGGCTGTCGATGCGGTTGAGGAAGCCCCTGCTCTCACCTTTGCCGATCTTGGATTGAGCGGTGCGCTGCTGGAGAGCATCAGTGCGGTCGGCTACGAAGCGCCCACACCGATTCAGGAGCGGGTCATCCCGGTCCTCCTCGACGGCCATGACGCGATCGCCCAGGCCCAGACCGGGTCGGGCAAGACGGCGGCGTTCGGTTTTCCGATCATCGAACGGATCGACCCCGAGGTACGCGGCGTTCAGGCCCTGATCCTGTGCCCGACCCGTGAACTGGCGATCCAGGTCTCTGAGGCGCTCCACAAGTATGGGCGCCACAAGCGAGTCGACACGCTGCCGATCTACGGCGGCCAGCCGTATGAGCGCCAGTTCCGCGGACTCCAGCGCGGCGTCCAGATCGTGGTCGGCACGCCCGGACGAGTCATGGACCACATGCGGCGGGGCACCCTCTCCCTCGGCAGCCTGAGCTTCTTCGTCCTCGATGAGGCCGACGAGATGCTCGACATGGGCTTCGTCGACGACATCGAGTGGATTCTTCAGCAGGTTCCGGCCGAGCGGCAAACCGCGCTGTTTTCCGCGACAATACCCCCGCGAATCTCCGACCTGGCGAAGCGCTACATGCGCGACCCGCAACAGATATTCGTGCGCGGCCGGCAGATGACGGTGCCGGAGACGCACCAGACCTACTACGAGGCGCCGCGTCCCCGAAAGGTCGACGCACTGACGCGCATCCTCGACGCCGAGACGCCGAGTTCGGCGATGATCTTCTGCCGCACCAAGAACGGCGTCGATGAGCTGGGCGAGGCGCTGATGGCACGGGGCCACGCGGTCGAGACGCTGCACGGCGATCTCTCGCAGGCCCAGCGCGACCGGGTGATGCGTCGCTTCCGCTCCGGTCAGGCGGACACCCTGATCGCCACCGATGTGGCGGCGCGGGGTCTCGACATCCCGGATGTCAGCCACGTCATCAACTTCGATGTCCCCGAGAGCGCCGAAGCCTACGTCCACCGCATTGGCCGGACCGGGCGAGCGGGGCGAGGCGGCGAGGCAGTCACGCTGGTGACGCCGCGCGAGACGCGCTGGTTGCGTTCCATCGAGCGTATCACGCGGGCGAAGATCGAGTTTCGGCGCTTGCCGACCGCCTCCGACGTCAATGAGCGCCGGCGTGAGGTACTCAAGAATCTGCTGCGCGATCAACTTCGAGACGAGGAAGCGTACAGCGCCTATCTCGAACCAGTGCGAGAGTTGGCCGAGGAGGAGTTCGACTCGGTCGACATCGCTGCCGCTCTGCTCAAGCTCTACGCCGAGGAGACCGGCCGCGGCACGACGGTAGAGCAGCGGGACGACGATATCTCCACGTTCAGTGCCGCGCCTCCCGCGCGCGGAGGACGCACCGGAGAAGCCGGCATGACCCGGCTCTTCATCAATATCGGACGCAACTTCAACGTCCGCCCGCAGGATATCGTCGGTGCGATCGCCAACGAGGCGAACATACCCGGTCGTGGCATCGGCGCGATCGATATTCTCGACACGACTACGTTTGTGGATGTGCCGAGCGTCTTTGTCGAGCGCGTCGTCACCGCCATGAATGCGGCGTCGATCAAGGGGCGGCCGGTCAATGTCGAAGTGGCCGCCGAGGGCGCGGGGCGAAGCGAGCGCCGGGGACGCCCCGGTGGAGACTTCCGCCGCGGCCCATTCCGCCGCGATAACCGGGGATCCGGCGGGCCACGCCGTGATGAAGAAGGCCGTGGTCGCCGCTTCGGCGGCCCCGGCGGCAATGGCTCCCGCCCGGATCGCGGCGGCGGTGGTGCTCCGCGGGATCGCGACTAACACGACCGCGTGGAACAAGGGCCGAGTGCCGGTGGTGGTCGTGTCGACCACCCAGACCTCGGCCCTTCGCCCGGGGTGAGGACTCTTGCGTCGTCGAACGCACACGCTGCTTGGCGCGGCGGCGGCAATGCCGATCGCGGTCGCCGTGGAACCGGGTCTCGCCATCGGCTGTGCCTGGTGGGGGATGGTTGGCGGTGGGTTCCCCGATTGGTTCGACCTGCGTAGTGACCTGCGTCGACCGCTTCGCCTTCGGCACCGGGGTGCGTCCCACTCCGTGTTTGCCGGCATACTCGCGACCGCCAGCATCTTCTGGCTCCTCGCGACGCTCAACGCCACCGACTTCACGTTCGGGGAAGTCGCGCTGACGCCGTCGCTCGACGCGGTCTGGCTCTGGAGCGCGACGTTCGCCCTGGGCTTCGCTTCCCACCTGATCGGAGATTCCTGCACGCGCGCTGGTATCCGCCCGCTGTTGCCGTTCAGCGCGGCCCGATTCTGGGTGCTGCCGCGCGGACTGCGTACGCGATCAGATGGTTTCGCGGACCGGATTGGC
>JACDBO010000261.1 GCA_013694885.1 Chloroflexia bacterium
GCGGACTGAACGGCCGCGAAGCCGGAAATCGCTCAATGAAGGCAACCGGAGGAACCATGCTCGAAGTCTCGATTGTCGGCGGGTCCGGCTATGCCGGAGGAGAGCTGGTGCGGCTGTTGCTGGGGCACCCGGAGGTCACGATCAAGCAGGTGACCTCCGAGCGGAGCGCCGGCAAGTTCATTCGCGCGCTCCACCCCAACCTGCGCAAACAGACCGATATGAAGTTCGTCAGCGTCGAGAAGCTGGAGTCGTGCGATGTGCTCTTTCTGGCGCTGCCGCACGGTGTGACGATGCACCGGCTGGCGGAGATGCGGGCAAAGGCGCCAGTGATCATCGACCTCAGCGCCGACTTCCGGCTTAACAACCCGGCTGACTACCCGACCTGGTACGAGCACGAGCACACCGTGCCGGACGAACTCGGCCGCTTCGTCTACGGCTGCCCGGAGCTCCACCGCGACGAGATCCGGCGGGCCGACTGGATCGCCAGCCCCGGCTGCATGTCGATCACCTCGATCCTCGGGCTCTACCCGCTCTTCCAGGCCGGGGTCGTCGATACTGCCCTGCCGGTCGTGATTGAGGCCAAGACCGGCTCGTCCGGTTCAGGCGGTGCGCCGGGTCTCGGCTCGCACCACCCCGAGCGTAGCGGCGCGATGCGCTCGTTCAAACCGACCGGGCACCGCCACTCGGCCGAGATTATCCAGGAGCTGACAGTCGACGGCGCGGCGCCGAACATCGCCTTTTCGGCAACATCGATCGAGGCCGTGCGCGGCATCCTGGCCACCTCGCACGTCTTCCTGACGGAGCCGCTCGCCGACAAGGACCTCTGGCAGATCTACCGACCGGCCTACAAGGACGAGCCGTTCATGCGGCTGGTCAAGGAGAACGCCGGTGTCCACCGCTACCCGGAACCGAAGTTGCTCAGCGGCAGCAACTACTGCGATGTCGGCTTCGAGCGCGATGCCCACTCGAACCGCGTCGTCGTGATGGCCGCGACCGACAACCTCATGAAAGGGGCCTCCGGCCAGGCCGTCCAGTCCTTCAACATCCGCATGGGCTTTTGCGAGACACTGGGCCTGGAGTTTCCGGGTTTGCATCCGATCTGAACGAAGGACTCAGGACTCAGGACTCAGGACTCAGAGTTGAGCTACTAATCTGTCATTTCGAGCCGCTGGGTAGGCAGCGAGAAATCTCTCGTTGAAGGGCGACCGGTTCCGATGAAACGAGAGATTCCTCGTGGCAGCCCAGCCGCTCGGAATGACAAGTGTGGTGGAGCGCGAACACGGACATGCTTGTCGTCAAGATCGGTGGGGGGGCGGGGATCGGCGAGGGGGCGTTCGCGCGGTTTGCCGCGGATATCGCCGCGCTGGATCGGCCGCTGATCCTCGTCCACGGCGGGAACGCGGCGTTCAGCAAGCTGTCGCGGGCGCTCGGAATGCCGCCGCGGATGGTGACCTCGTCCAGCGGGCGGGTCACCCGCTACGTCGATGCGGCGACGATGGACGCCATGCTGATGGCCTACCGCGGCAAGGTCAACGCGAGGTTGGTGGCGACCCTGCGCGCGGCCGGGGTCAACGCGGTCGGGTTGAGCGCCATCGACGGCGGGATCGCGGTCGGGCGGCGCAAACCAGTGCTGCGAGGTGTCGAGGACGGCAAGACGCGCGTCTTTCGCGACGACCACGCCGGGACGATCGAGACGATCGACGCGACGCTTGTCCGGTTGTTGCTCGCCAACGGATACGTGCCGGTGCTGACGCCGCCGGCACTCGCCGAGGGCGGCGTGCCGATCAATGTCGATGGCGACAAACTGGCCCTCGCCCTGGCCGAGGCGCTGGGTGCGGATGGGCTCCTCTTCTTCTCCGACACGCCGGGCCTGCTGGCCGACAAGGACGATGAATCGACGTTGATCTCCGCCATCGACGCCGCGCACCCGGAGCGGGCTCTGGCGGCCGCCGCCGGGCGGATGGTCGTCAAGGTCGAGGCAGCGGTGGCGGCGGTCGAGCGCGGCGTGGGCCAAGTGATCTTCGCGGACGCCCGCGTCGAGCGGCCGATCAGCCGGGCGCTGGCCGGCGAGGGTACGGTCGTTGCGGCGGGATCGAGTGAGTAGCTCCGGCACACCGCGGTCGATCGGTAGGGGGAACGTGACATGGTCGCAACCGGACGAGATTTGGATACCGAACATATCTTGCGGGTGGAGCGAGAGCGGCAGATTCCGCTCTACGCGAAGCGCGATATCGCGCTGGTGCGGGGGGAGGGGGCGTATCTCTATGACGCCGATGGTCGCCGCTATCTGGACGCGATGAGCAACTACGGGGTGGCGGTGCTCGGCCATGCCCACCCGGCCTACACCTCGGCGATGACCGAACAGCTGCAAATGCTGACGACCGGCCACCAGAGTTTCGGCAGCGATGTCCGCGCACTGCTCCTCGAAGCGCTGCGGGAGATCACACCCGACGGGCTGGACCGCGCCTTCCTCAGCAACTCGGGCGCCGAGACGATCGAGGCCGGGCTCAAATTTGCCCGCGCCGTGACCGGGCGGACCAGGATCGTCGCCGCGCGGCGCGGGTACCACGGGCGGACGCTGGGCGCGCTCTCGGCGACGGCCGACAAGAAGTACCGCGATCCCTTCGAGCCGCTGCCGATCCCGGCGACGCACGTCGCCTTCAACGACGCCGACGCGCTGGAAGCGGCGATCGATGACGAGACGGCCGCCGTCATCCTCGAACCGGTCCAGGGCGAGGGCGGTATCCACGTTGCCGACCCAGCCTATCTCCAGCGGGCGCGGGAGGTGACGCGCGCCCGAGGTGCGCTGCTGATTGCCGACGAGGTGCAGTCGGCCGTCCGCACCGGTGACCCTTTCGCGATGGTGGCGTCCGGCGTCGTCCCGGACATCCTCTGCACCGCCAAGGCGCTGGCCAACGGCTTCCCGATCGGCCTCACGTCCGTGACGGAGGAGATCAGCGCGGCGCTGCCGGCCGGTGCCCACGGCTCGACCTTCGGCGGCAACCCGCTCGCCTGCCGCGCCGCCGTCGAGACGCTGCGAATCTTGCGGGACGACGGACTCTACGCGCGCGCCGCCACACTCGGCCAGCGAATCGTGGCCGGTATCGAGGCATTGGAGAGCCGGCAGGTGCGCGCGGTGCGCGGCAGAGGGCTCATGATCGGGGTCGAATTGCGGCAAAAAGCGACGCCCGCGTTGCGCGCCTTGCAGGAGCGGGGGGTGCTGGCGCTGCCGGCCGGCACCGTCATCCTCCGCTTCCTGCCGCCGCTGATCTGGGACGAAGCGCAGGCAGACGAGCTGCTGGCGGCGCTCGGCGAGGTCCTCGCCTAGCGTGGAGGGAGCAGGGCGCAACGTACCGATTGCCCGACGGGCGTTGCTGCGCGGCGCGGTCGGTGCGGCGGCGGGCGTCACCGTCGGAGCATGGCGCCCACGGGTGGGTCGGACGGCGCAGGAGGATGTTTCTCCGGTTGCGGGTGGAACGCCGACGGTGGCGTTGGCCGCTGTTCCTGCGACGCTCGATGGAGCCCGGACCGACCAAACCGCCGCCTGGTGGCTCGCCGGCCAGCTCTACGACACGCCGCTGCGCGAGACACCGAGCGGCGGTGTCGTTGCCGGACTGATCGTGGCCGCGACTGCCTCCGCGGATGGATTGACGTGGACGTTGCGGCTGCGACCAGGTGTCCTCTTTCACGATGGTCAGCCGCTGCGGGCACAGGACGTTGCCGCCACGATCGACCGGGTGCGGGACCCGGCGGTGAGCGGTCCGAATGCCTGGCGCTTCGAGCACATCCGGGCGGTCACGGCGACGGACGAGCGGACCGTGGACCTTCAGTTGAACCGGCCGGACACGGCGCTGTCGGCATCGCTGGCGTCGCCGGCACTCGCGGTCCTGCCGGAGGCGGCGAGCGCGCGGAGCGACCCGTTCGCGGGGGATCGGCCGCCGGTGGGAACGGGACCGTTCGCCTTTGCCTCGTGGCGGGAGGGTGGCGAGATTGCGCTCATACGCAACCCGGCCTATTGGCGTCCAGGGTTGCCGTATCTCGCCGGGCTTCAGTTCCACTCGCTGCCGGAGGATACCGCGCGCTCGACCGCGATGGTGACCGGCGATGTCGATATGATCCAGTCGGCTCCGCTGCTCGATGTCCCCACGTTGGCCGAGGACACGAACGTGACGTTGGTCGGCGGGTTGTCGCGGCGCGTCTGTGGACTCACGCTCAATCTCGTGCAGGGACCGCTGACCGACGTGCGGCTGCGGAGGCTGGTGGCCGGGGCGATCGACCGCGAGGCGCTGGTGGCCGCCGCGACCGCCGGTGAGGCCACGCCGCATGTAACGTTTTTCCCCGACGAGCATTGGGCGGCGCTCGCGGAGCCGGTCGTCGCGCAGGCGGCGGACATCGTCCTGGCGACGCTGGCGGAACTGGGCTATCCGGCCGGGCTGCGGCTCACCCTCGTCTGCCCCGAGCAGGACCCATCGCTGGCGAACGCGGCCGTGCTGTTGCAGGAGCAACTGGCGCGGGTCGAGATCGCCGTCGCGCTGGAGTTGCTGGAAGCGCGGCCGCTGGCGGAAGTGATCGCGGCGGGGGCGTTCGACCTGCTCATCGACTATCGTGGCCCGTGGCTCGATCCGCACGAGTTGGTGCGGCCGATGGTCGCCAGCGACGGCATCGCCAATGTCGGCGGCTATGCCAACCCGGAGGTTGATCGGCTGATCATGCTCGCAATCGCGACGACCGATGGGGCGGAGCGCGCCGAGCACTACCGGGCGATCCAGGAGCGCGTACTCGCCGAAGTCCCGTGGCTGACGCTTTTTTTGCCGAACCAGTACCACGCGATGGTGAGCCGGTTGCGCAATGTCCGCGCCTACCCCACGGGGAGTATGCAAGGGCTTGCCCGTGGCTGGTTTGCCCCGGCCGTGGACGACGTGGGCGAAACCTGATCGACACGGTGAGGGCTGAAGATGGCATTATGGGGCGCGTCGCCACCTCGTTTCGGATGGGCGTGGCGATCACGTTACGGTTGGAATGGATGGGAGTGACGCATTGAAGCGAATCAGAGCTGAGATCGGAGCATCCTGGCAGGGCGTGGCGGGACTTGCCGGTATCGTCGCGGTGCTGATGGCGGCGTTGTTGTTCACCGGCGGCAACGTGGGTGGCGCCAGGAGCCAGGGGCAAGCTACCCCTGGCGCGTCGGGCACCCCATCGCCGCAGGCGACCCCGCAAACGCCGCCGCCGCCGTGTTGGGCGACCGAGCCAAGTACTGAAGCCGGCTACAACCAGTGGACGGAGCCGCCGCAACAGGTCATCGATCCGGTTGCGCGCGGATACGTTGCGGTGATCCAGACCAACATGGGCGTCATCCGGCTGCAACTGCTGGCCAATGAGGCGCCGGCGACGGTCAACAACATGGTCTGTCTGGCGCGCGCCGGCTACTACGACAATACGATGTTTCATCGGATATTGGCCGGGTTCGTGGTGCAGGCCGGTGACCCGAGCGGTACCGGCGCCGGCAACCCCGGCTATCGCTTCCAGGACGAGCTGCCGGTCGATCTCACCTACACGCGAGGCACCCTGGCGATGGCCAACGCCGGCCCGAACACCAACGGCAGCCAGTTCTTCATCGTGCTGGCTGACCTCGGGGATCAGCTGCCGCCGAACTACACGATCTTCGGGCAGGTCATCGAGGGGATGGAGGTCGTCGACCAGATCGCGGCCGTCGAGGTCGGCCCCAACGAGCGTGGCGAGTTCTCGCAGCCGCTCACCCCGGTCACGATCCAGACGGTGACGATCGAGGAGACCGCGCCGCAGCCGGTGCGGATCAGGGTCGGCGGCAATGCGGTCGTCGGCGCCCAGGGAGCCACGCTGCGCTCCGCGCCGGGCGAGGGCGGTGTGGTTGTCGCCGAGCTGCCGGCGGGCGCGACGGTGACCGTGCTCGGCGCCTCCGAGCTGGTCAACAACGTTGCCTACCGGCTCGTCCAGGATCCGACGAGCCGCAACGTCGGCTTCGTGCGCGAGGATCGAGTCTCCGGCCAGCCGTGACCGTCCGTGCCCCGACGGGTTGAGAACAGGCGAACGCCATGAGCTTGATTCTGCTGCTCTTGCTGTTGCTGCTGTTCGGGTTGTCATTCTTCGGGGTAGGGAGCGTGAGGGAGGAGGTCTCAGTCGCCGTCGTGGTTGCCTCGCCTCCGGTTGGGCAGGTGGCCACCGACGGCTGGACGCTAGTGGCGGGCGACGATTACACGGGCGTGATCGTGCCGGAGGAGGAGGCGGCCGACTTTGTCGCGGCGGCCGGCTGGGACGAGGCGATCGAGTTCTGGACGCCGGCACCCGGCGATGTGGCGGCGCTGGAGGAGGCGTTCGATGCCGCCTGGGCGGAGCAACCGGCGACCGCGGACGGACGTTTTGCCGATCCGCGCGAGCATCGCCGGCAGTACGTGGGGACGGTCGTCGACGGTCGGCGTCTGATCGAGGTCAACGGGTTCTGCGACCCGCACGGTGCCGACTGGACGAGTGAACCCGTCGTGGTGCTCGACGGCGGCGCCGGCTTCTACCGCGCCACCTGGGACGTCGAGGGCGGCGAGTACCTGGCTCTCACGGTCAACGGCGAGGCGTAGGACCGACTCCGTGTGATCGCTTGAGGGTCGGCGGAAGGCCCTCACCCCGGCGCTGGCGCGCCACTTGCCCCCTCCCGACCTCCCCCGAGTCGGGGGAGGAGCATCTCTCTATGCTGGGAGAGGGGGCCGATACCGCACCGTGCCCTCCTTCCCTCACCATGTCGTCATCCGAGCGATGCTGGGACGGGGAGGAGGCGGCGGGCGCGGGAGTGTACTGCGAGGGCGCCGCCGACGATGGTCAGCGCGATGAGGACGGCGATCGGTTGGGCGCCGAAGAGGTCGGTGGCGAGCCCGGCAACGAGGGTCGGGACGAGCGCGCCGAGGTTGCCGATGAACCCCTGGGTGGCGATGACCTGTCCGCGCAGCGTCGCCGGCGTGCGGGCCAGCAGGATGGCGCGGGCGGCGACGTTGACGACGGCCGAGGCGAAACCGGCGGGGATCGAGATCAGCATCGCCATCGCGATCAGTGGCGAGATGCCGACCACGTCGAAGACGCGATCGAGGGGCAGCCGCAGGGTGCCGGTGAGGAATGCGTGGGCTGGCTCGATGAAGCCGAGCGCGGCGACGCAGCAGGCAAAGCCGAGCAGCGCCATCGTCGCCAGGTAGCGCTCGCCGAACAGCCGGCTGAGGCGTGGCGCCAGGCGCAGCCCGGCGACCAGACCGAGCGCCGCCGGTGCAAAGACGAAGACCGTGTTCTCCTTCGAGGTTCCCAACACCCGTTCGAGATAGACCGGCATGATGACGACCAGTGCGCTCATGCCGATGCCGACGAGCACGTCGTCGGCGATGGCCTCGAACACGATGCGGTCGGCGCGGGCGAATCGCCAGCCGTCGCCGAGCGATTGACGGAGCGAGCGGCGGTGGCGGGCGATGCCAGTCGCGAGCCGTCGCTCATCCAGGGCCGGCAGCAGCGCCGTCAGCGTCATGGCCACGATGAAGAGCGCGCCGCAGACGGCGAACAGCAACCGTGGGTTGGCGGTCTTGAGCAGCAGCGGGGCGATGATGACGAGGCCCAACAGCTGGGCCAGGGTCAGCGCGAGGTTCGAGAGTGCCTGGGCGGTCGTGTAGCGAGCCGGGCGGACGATGGCGGCCATCACCGAGCTCTCGGACGGTGCGTAGAACTGGTGAATAACCCAGATGCCTAACGTCGCGGCGAAGATGCCCGGGAGCGACGGCTCGGTGGCGACCAGCAACAGCATGAACAGAAAGCGAAACAGATTAAGCAGGACGAGCAGGAACCTGCGCGGCACGGTGTCGACGACGATGCCGGCCGGCACGCCGAAGAGGAGTGACGGGATGTTGGCGCAGACGACGAAGAGGGACGTGAAAAACGAACGGTCCGACAGATCGACGACGAGGATGAGGAGCGCGTAGAGCAGGGCGCCCTGGGCGGTCTGGGAGATCAACCGGGAGAGCCAGAAGGTGCGGAACCCCGGTTCGCTCAGGAGCGAGAGCTCGTCCGCGGCGGTGGGTTGGGTGCGCCGCTGGGCGCCGCGGCGAGGAAAGCGAACGCGGCGGCGCGATGCGAAGTCAGGACTCTCAGCGGCCCCGATGACGCCACCAACGGGATGGAACTCGATATCCGCGGATGGGTCGGGAGGGCGATCCCGCGCGGCTCCGAGCCGATGGGTATGTCGAACAGGAACGCGCCGCTGGGGGCGAGCGCGACGGGTCGCTGTCACACGACGGTGGGTCGGCGACCTTGGTGGCGCCAGCGGCGCGCGGTTCGCGCCGTCAGTCTGGTCGTCGGTCATCGGCCGGTCACTCCGGGTCCCACCGCAAGTTTGGCTGATCCGGTTGGCCCCGCCACATGGCGCGTTACTCCCCGCTGAAGGGAAGCGAGCGGGCGAGGTCGCGCACGCCACGTTCGATGGCGTCGCCGACCACGTCCCAGGATGGCAGGATATCGAGCAGTCCGATCAGGAGCAACAGATCGGCCGCGGCGATGAGGAGCAGGAGCGCCACCGGCCCGATGACGCCGAGGCCGCTGATCAGGCGCCCGAGACCGAAGAGATCGAGGCCAAAGAGCAGAAACAGGCTCCAGCCGATGGCCAGCAGGACGCTGCCGGTGACCTGGGCGTCGGTGCTGGGGACATCGCGCCACAGCAGCGCGGCGACGTTGGCGATCGCCAGCAGCGCGCCCGGCAGCACCAGCGCGGCGACCAGCGTCCAGGATGCCTGCATAGTCCGGGCGCTCGGCGGATTGCGGCCCGGTCGGTGCTGGTGCGGCCAG
>JACDBO010000347.1 GCA_013694885.1 Chloroflexia bacterium
TGCCCAAGAAGCACCAAACCATCCGCTCCACCCGCGCCCGAAACTCCGGCTCGATCGCGGCAAACGTCTCCTCCACCTTGTACGCCACGACGCCCTCTCTCACTGCTGTCTCTTCGGCCTCACTTCAGCGCATAATGGACTCTACAGGGCACGCCATCGGAGCCCGTCAATTCGAATTGCACCAACTCATCATGTCGAGCCGCCCACCTCATTGTCAATTCGAGCCGGAGGGCAGGCAGCGAGCAATCTCTCGTTCAACAGAGCAAACCGGATTGAACGGAGAGATTTCCCATTTTCCACCGCTCGGCATGACGAGTTGACGGCCTCCCTCTTGCAGCACGACAAAACGACGGTCTGACAACGCTTCCAGAGGCTATCCAGCCAGACAAGGAGACCACGTGAACGACGCACCCAACAACGGCGAAGAGCAGACACATACCGGAGGGGCCCTCAGTCCTCAGTCCTCAGTCCTCAGTCCTTCGGACTGGACGTCCGCCCAGTTCGACACCCGCGCCATCCACGCCGGGCAGGATGCGGACCCGGCCACCGGGGCGGTGATTACGCCGATCTACCAGACGAGCACCTACGTGCAGGAGGCGGTCGGCGTCCACAAGGGGTACGAGTATTCGCGGACCGACAACCCGACCCGCACCGCGTTGCAGACCGCGCTCGCCTCGCTGGAGGGCGGCGCCTGGGCGCTGAGCTACGCTAGCGGGCTGGCCGCCACGCAGAACCTCTGCTACCTGCTGCGGCCCGGCGACCACGTCCTGCTCTCCGACGATGCCTACGGCGGCACCTACCGCCTCATCGCCCAGGTCGTCAGCCACTACGGTATCGACTTCTCACTCGTCGATATGACCGACCTCGACGCCGTCCGCACGAAACTGCGCGACACGACGAAACTCGTCTGGGTCGAGACGCCGACCAACCCCTACCTCAAGATTGTCGACATCGCCGGCGTCGCCAGCGTGCTGGCGGGGAGCGAGGCGCGGCTGGTGGTCGACAACACCTTCGCCTCGCCGGCGCTCCAGTTGCCGCTCGCCCTCGGTGCCGACTTCGTGCTCCACAGCACGACTAAGTACCTCGGTGGCCACTCCGACGTGGTCGGCGGCGCGGTGGTCGGCAACGACGCCGAGGTCTACGAGTCGCTGAAGTTCCACCAGAACGCCGCCGGCGCGGTGCCGGGGCCGTTCGACTGCTGGCTGACGCTGCGCGGGATCAAGACGCTGGGTATCCGCATGGAGCGGCACAGCGCCAACGCCCGCGCCGTCGCCGATTATCTCCACGGGCACCCCGCCGTCGAGCGCGTCTTCTACCCCGGTCTGCCTGACCACACCGGCCACGAGGTCGCCGCGCGGCAGATGCGCGCCTTCTCGGGCATGGTCTCGTTCACGATGCGGGACGCCACTGAGGCGGCGGCGATGGTCGCCCGGACCCGCGTCTTCCAGCTCGCCGAGAGCCTGGGCGGTGTCGAGTCCCTGATCGAGCACCCCGGCCGGATGACCCACGCCAGCGTGGCCGGCACCGGCGCCGAGGTAGAGGACACCCTCGTCCGCCTCTCCGT
This sequence comes from Chloroflexia bacterium, assembly GCA_013694885.1. Lineage (GTDB taxonomy): Bacteria > Chloroflexota > Chloroflexia > Thermomicrobiales > UBA6265 > JACDBO01. The sequence goes on from JACDBO010000347.1 coordinate 1,565, forward strand.
CGGCATCGAACACCCCGCCGACCTCATCGCGGACCTGGAGCACGCTCTCGCCGCCGTCCCGGCCGCCGCAATGGCGGATTGAGCCGTCGCATTTGTCCAGCCGCGCCGTAGGGGCGCACGGCGTGCGCCCACCCCCAACGGGCGCATGCCATGCGCCCCTACCACGGTCCATCAACCAGAAAGAGCATGACAGAATCCAACCCAGCGCCGAGCAGAATCCCAGTGTTCGACTCCCTTGAGGAGGAAGCGCGGTTCTGGGACACCCACGACTCGGGCGAGTTCGGGGCCGAATTCGAGCCGGTGGATGTCGAGTTTGCCAACCCGCTTGGTCATGTGTTCTTGCTTCGTCTGGATGCCGACCTTCTCAGCCGGCTGCATTCGGCCGCACGGCAGTCCGACGTCGACGTGTCAACGTTTGCTCGCGGCCTGCTCAGCAAGGGTCTAGAGGAGGGTAGCTCCGAGTCACGAGAGCCGACCGGGCGAGGGAAGCAGCGCGCGGGGTGACCTGCATTGCGGCGCCGTACGTTTCCAGCCGGCGACCGCGATTGCCCTTGCCCGTCGAGCGGCTGGAGGCAATCGCGGCACGTCCACGATCATCGGTCTATGCGGCGCACCTCAGCAGCGAGTCCGCGAGACGAATTCCGGTGAGCGCATCAGCCGGCGGACGGGTCGTCGGCGCAGACGAGCAGCGAGCCCGCCTTGACCAAGCCGGTGAACGTGCTCACCACCGGTTCATCACCGATGCCGCGGACGCGGTGCATCATCCCAGTGTCCATGAACCAGTTCCCGGCGGTGAGCTCGACCTCTTTCCCCATCCTCACCGGTTCCTCCGCCCCCGGCGTCCCGGTCGTCCCGGCACGGTGGATGGTCATCTCCCCCTCCTCCAGCAGCGTGAAGCCGAAGATGCCCGATTCAACCGTGACGACGCCAGTACCGGGATAGGTGTGCGGCCCGAGGCTGCCTCCCGGCGCGATGGTGAGGCGAGCGAAGACGAGCGTGTGGCCGTCGGCCGCCGCCGGTTCCGCGCGATCCAACGGCTGAGCGCTGACCTTCTCGGCACATGGCAGCTCGACAAGCTGCGGCTGCGCCGGCTGGGCCACGGTTTCGAGCGGGCCGCCGATCAGCAAACTCGTGCTGAAGATGACAGAGACAATGACCAGACGGACGAAGCGGTTCATGCTTGACTCCCCTCTGTGGATATGGAAAAGGTTCGGCTCGCGTTGCCTCAAGCCACCGTCCGCAAGTGGTCCCCTGCGAATCAGCACCCAGGCTCCGGACACGGAGTCAGGCTACCGGCGCGCGTGGACGGTGCACATCGCGCGAATACGCGATTTGCCGACGCATCTCCGATGTACGTAGTTGGTGCAGGGTATTTCAGGCCAAGCCATGCCGGACGGCATAGGCCGCGGCTGCCGCTCGCGACGTGACCTCGAGCTTGTCGTAGATGTGGCGGACGTGCGTGGCGGCAGTGCGGCGACTGATGAACAGGGCTGCCGCGATCTCCGCATCGGTCTTCCCGTCGGCCAGCAGGCGCAGCACGTCCAGCTCGCGTGGCGTCAGCCCGGTGTGGTCGTCGGGCGCCGGTTTGGCGTCGGTCCCGGCCGCCAGCGCCTCGACGATCGCGTCCTCGATATGCAGCGCGCGCCCCTCGGACCACGCCGCGGCGGCGGTCTCCGTATCGCATGCGCCTCGGCGCACGAGTGCGGACCGCTCCCCGAGCACGTCGCGGAGTGCCTGCGCAACACCGAACGGCTCGCCCTCCCGCGCCCACGGTTCCGGGAGGCCGAACGCCCGTTGCCAGTCGAGCGTCTCCTTCTCGAAGGGGCAGCCGATCATCTCGTGGAGCGCCTCGGATGCACCAAAGAGCCGGGCTGCCGGCAGGCACTGCCGCATTGCCGCGAGCGCGCCCGCGGTGCCACCGAGCGCGTTGGCGGTGCCTCGGATGTCGCGGTAGCGCCACGCGAAGCCGAGCCCCGTTTGATAGTGCCGCAGGGCCCCGACCGCGTCGCCCTTGGCGCGGGCGACATCGCCGAGACCAGCGAACGAATGGCTGGCAAAGGGGTGGCTCGTGCCCGGCGCAAAACCGAGCGCCCGCTGACGCGCCAGCGCCGCCGTAAAGCATGCGGCCGCCCGGGCGATATCGCCTTGGTGAATGGCGATTTCTCCGAGTTCCGAGTGGAGCGTCGCGGCGACGGTGCGCGTCCACGCGAGGTTGTCCAGCGCTTCGAGCAGCGCCAGCGCCTCCTCATAGCGCGCCTTCGCCCGGTCAAAGTTCCCGAGTTTGGAGACCGCGACACCAGCGAGCATGGTGCAGATGACGGCACCCTGGCGATCGCCGGCTGCCTGAGCGCGCGCGAGCCCTTCCTCGGCAAGGGCCAGTGCCCGCGCCAACGGCTTCTGCTGGTTCAGGATCCAACTCAATGCGGCGAGCGCTCTGACCCGCACGGGGACGGGAACCTGTCCACCATGGGCGAGCGCCCGCTCCAACCAATCCCGCCCCTCGTGGAAGTGCCCACGTACCGACCAAAGCGACCGGAGGGAACCGGCCAGCTGGAGGCTTGACGCCGCCGCGCCGTCCTGCTCGAACCAAGCGAGGGCAACCCGGAGATTCGCGTGCTCCGCTTCGAGCTGGTTCAGCATCACCTCACCCTGAGGCATGAACTCAGCGAGGTCGCGGTCCTCCGCGAACGCCAGGCACCAGGCGGCGTGCCGCCCTCGGATCGCCGCCTCCTCACCGCTCTCTGCCAGCCGCTCCAACGCGAACTCGCGGACCGTCTCCAGCATCACGTAGCGCGATGCACCGTCCGGTCCCGGCTCCTGCCGCACCAGACTCTTGCCGATCAGCGACGCCAGCGTGTCGAAGACCGAGGCGCCAGGGGAGAGCGACGCGACGGCCTCCACTGCCGCCAGCGTCCAGCCACCGACGAAGACGGCCAGCTGATGAAAGAGCGCCTGCTCGTCGGGGTCGAGCAGGTCGTAGCTCCACCCAATCGCGTCGCGCATCGAGCGCAATCGGGGCGGCTGATCGCGCGGACCGCCGGTCAGCAGCCGTAGCGACTCGTCCAATCTGCCCAACAGGAGCTTGGGCGAGATCGAGGTCACCCTGGCCGCCGCCAGTTCGATTGCCAGCGGCAGCCCGTCGAGGCGCCGGCAGATCGCGACAACTGCCGGGGCGTTATCGGCCGTAAGCGCGAAGTCCGACGCGCTCGCCGTCGCCCGCTCCGTAAAGAGCCGCACCGCCTCAGTCACCCGGAGCTGGTCGAGTTGCACGCATGGTGCCGTCTCCGGCAGCGCCAGCGGCGGCACCGCGAAGACACGCTCGCCGGATACCCGCGGCACCGCCCTGCTCGTCACGAGAACGGTCAGTGCCGGGCACCTCGCCAACAGCTCCGCGACCAAGACCCCGGCCTCGAGCACATGCTCGAAGTTGTCGAGGATCAGCAGGGCGTGCCGGTCGCGGAGGAATGCGGCAATCCCCTGCTCCACCGGCTGGTCGGCATGCGGGCGGACGCCGAGGACGTGGGCGATGGTCGGCGCCACGAGCGCGGAGTCGCCTACTGGAGCCAGAGCCACGAACCAGATACCGTCCGGGAAGCCGTCCAAGACCTCCGCGACGCGCTGCGCCAGCCGCGTCTTGCCTACCCCACCGGGGCCGGTCAGCGTGACCAGCCGCACATCATCACGCCCCAGCAGCGCCCGCACCGCCTCCGTCTCACGCGCGCGGCCGACGAACGACGTCAGCGGGCGTGGTAGGGTCGCCGACTCCCCGGGTTCGGTCGGGCGCGGTGGCACCGGGACCGGCAGCGCGGAGTGAGCAGGCGAGGTCGGCATTGGCGCACTCGCTGATGGACTCTGCTTTCCGAAGTGCCCGCATCATGCGCCGCGCGAAGGGTGGTGTCAACCGCAAGCAGAACCAACGGGAGCATCCTCATTCATCGTGCGGTCGCTCCTCTGCCCCTCTCGGCACGCGGTCCGGAGAACGCGCATGCGCATCACAAACACCAGACCTGCTCGCGACAACGTGGATCGAGAAACGCAAGAAACCTTGCAATACCCGCCGAGCTTTGCAAGAATATGGCAGAACCTTTTCAAAGCTGCCGCCGCGAAGCGCCGGCATTTGGATGCTTCCCATGCGAACAACGGATTTTGTCAATCGTGAGACAGGGCAAATCGTTCGCTCCATTGGCGGCAACGACACGTTCGTTCCCGCGCCCTCGCCGCCGCGCATCGACTACGACGGTGCGCTGGTGCTCGCCCTCTCACGCGCCGACACCGCCTTGAGCGAGCTCTCCGGTCTCGGTCGACAAC
>JACDBO010000360.1 GCA_013694885.1 Chloroflexia bacterium
CCCGAGTCGGGGGAGGTCGGGAGGGGGTTGGTGGCACATCAGCGCCGGGGTGGGGGCGCTCCACCACTAATCAGGCGAGGTTCGTATCAGTCCTCAGCCATCAGTCCTTCGCCTAGCACGCGCTGAGCGAGGGCGTCGAGCGTGGGGCCGGCCTCGGTCCAGAGCCGGGCGTCGGCGAGGGTGTCGAGGGGAGTTAGGGTGCGGTTGATGATGGCCAGCGCGGCGCCCGCCTGCTTGGCGGCGACGGGGATACGTGCCGCCGGGTTGACGACGAGGGAACTGCCGACGACAAGCAGCAGGTCGGCGGACTGGGCGGCCGCGAAGGCTCGCCGCAGCGCCTCCGGCGGCAGCGACTCGCCGAAGAGGACCGTCGCCGACCGCAAGGGTCCGCCGCAGACTTCGCAGCGCGGCTCCGCCTCACCCATCTCCTGCCGGTGCTGAATCTCGGCGGCGGGGTAGACCCGGCCACAGTCGAGACAGCGGACGCGGTGGGCCGTGCCGTGCAACTCGATGACGCGATCCGGCGACAGCCCGGCTTTCTGATGCAGCCCGTCGATGTTCTGGGTGATCGTCGCCAGCAGGAGACCGGATTCGGCGAAATGGACCAGCGCCCGGTGCCCGGCGTTCGGCGCTTTGGCCACCAGCTCGGGGTAGCGTTGGCGGCGGTCGGCCCAGTAGGCTCGCTGCGAGTCGGCGTCTGTGCGCAGATTGGCGCGCGTCGGCGCCGCGTTGCGCGCCCAGACGCCGTTCGGGCCACGGTAGTCCGGGATGCCCGACTCGGTGCTGATCCCGGCGCCGGTGAAGGCCACCATGCGGCGGCTTGCCGCGGTCAAGGAGACAAGCTTTGTCCAAGCCTCGTCGTCACCGCGCTTGTCGCGGCCGCGCTCAATCACGCATCGCTCCCTTCCAGTGGTGTCCCGCGGGCACCTGACATTCGTCCCTGGGCCTTGTGTACGTACAGTAACCGTGCTAGCATCCAGACACGGAGATTCGTGCCGGCCTGGCACAGACCACCGCTCCCCGCATCGTCATCTCAGTTTCTGGCCCGCGAGGCACCCTGCGCCGCGTTGAGCAAGAAGTGGCAGTGGGGCCGTCATCCATTGCGCCCTTCGAGGTCTTTCTCCGCATTCGCGTTTTCTCCCGCACGACAATTGCCGGGGTCAATAGACTGCGGCCGTCCGACATCTCCACCCCGCCCGGCATCGTGTTGGCGCGCAAAAAGCGCCGGCGTGGAAGGCAACCATCATGCTCATTTCGGATCTCGCCGCGCGTGACCTCGGCTGGCAGCGGGAATCGGCATCGCTCGGGATCGGGACACTCCTGACCCGGGTCGCGGCGCGCGTCCAGCGCATGAGTCCATTCTCCGGTCGAACGCGTTCCCCCGCACCGCTGAGCCATGAAGCTCAGCCAACCCGACCGGCGCCACTTGCGGTCGTGCGCGCGCCCGACGCAGGCAAGGGGCCGGCGATGGACGAGTCGTTCCGCTGGCGACGTCACCCGCAACTGCGGGACCGCGCCGAGGTCGTGGACATCCATGAGCGGCAGGCGCGGCTGGCGGCGATCCGTGGTCTCTTCAACGCGCGAAACGGAGACTACGAGGGGGCGCGGTTGGCCTTCGCGCAGGCCGCGCGTGAGGATGCGCTGGACCTTGCCGAGGTGCCGGGATTCTGGTTGATGCCACGCGCGGGGCTGACCGCCGCCGTACTGGCCTATGAAGACGCCGGCCGGTTGCGCGATGCCGCCGCCCTCGCCGCGCGCGTGCGGACCACCCTGCGCCCGCGCCCGGTGACGGTGCTGCCTGCCGCCGAGACGGCGCAGGCTGGACCGATTCCCCGCCTGACGGCAAGCGGCGACTAAAACGGAGGGCCGAGATTCGGGGCTAGAGAGAGCAACTGATACGGAATCCGGCTGGCCAGCGGTGGAATGTCCTTCCCTCGACGACACGCCGCCTTTGTCGGCGAGCGCTTCGCGCGCGATGCGGCTGCCCGACGCAGCTGCTGAGATTCTTCCTTCGTCAGAATGACGGTGGGAAGCATTGCACCACTCATCTGGCGGATTCGCTTTGACTCGGCCCTCGCCCCTCGAACCTCGGCTCTTCAGTCGACCTCCAGCAACAGCAACGCCCGGTGCGGGATCGCACCGGGCGAGTTGACTGTTCGATCGCTGCCGAGGATTACCTGCTTGACCGCGACCGAGAGGTCAAGCGTCGGAGGGGAAATAGATGACGCGGTACCGATCGCCACACATGGCGCGCATCGGCACGCAAAATGAGGAAAAATGAGGAGGTTCACTGCCGGGCAACCGGCTAACGTCGCCCAAGGCGCCAAAGGGAATCATCGAAGCGCGACGGATCTTCGGTGGTGAAAATCGGTGTGCCGGCGCGCTCCGGCCGGCTCGTTTGCCGGACCGCACGGCGGCGGTCAGAGGAGCCGGAAAGCAAAGAGTTCATTATCGGTTGTCAACGTGCTCGGCACGCCTCGTTGCGCCGCCATCCCGCTCTCCATTGAGACATCTGTGGTTATCCTATCATCGCGGTATCGCGATGGCAAGGTTTTCCGCCCTACTTTGTGCAACGCTGCACAATCTTAGCCTACCGTGCGCGCTCCTGGATTGCGGCCGCCAACTCTTCGAGCCGTTCGCAATCGACCGCGTAGTACTTCATGCCGCGCCGAGGCTCAACCCGGATCAACCCCGACCGTTCGAGTTGCGCCAGGTGACGCGAAACGGCCGACTGAGCGATCCCGAGCCGCCCGACGATCTGCTGCGCGTACAGTTCCCCGCCTCGCAGCAGATCGAGAATGCGGAGCCGGTTGGCGTCTCCAAGGGCCCGCAAGTTCTCGAGCAGGTCATCGCTCGCCAACGTGCCAGGCGCCTGGGCGGCATTGGCATTGCCGATGCCGTTCCGGCTGATCCCCGGACTCTCGGCGACTGATTGTGGACCTAGCGCATGTACTGTGCCAAAGAAGACCACGATGTGCGGTGGATAGATGATGTAGCTCACGAAGGTTCCGAGGTGTGCCGACGGGCAAAAGGTCACGGCGACGACGTGATTGAGACTCGCCGCCAACGTCGCGGGCAGCCGGTTACCCGTCAGTTCGGCGAAGGCCATCCCGAAACCGCGGCTGGCCGCGTCCTGGGCAATACGCGCCGCCTCCCGCAACTGTTCGTGCTGTGCCGTAAAGTCGTCGCGGTATGCCGACTCCCAGATGCCGGTGACCAGCCGGACGGTCCGCGCCTTGAGGTCGTCGGCATCGAACAGCAGGCCCAGCACCTCGTCGGCGCCGGCCGTCGTCAGCGCCGGTTCGATGTAGCGCCGCCAGGCGTTGTCACCGTCGTCGCTCGGGGCGACCAGACCCGTCCCGAGGTCCTGGTGGACGCGATCGATGGCGCTGATCGCCAAATCGCGGTACACCCCGGCGGGCAGCGCGTCGAGGAATGCGGCCAGATCGGAGAAGCCGGCGTCCAGGCGGTCCTCGCGGAGTGGCTCGAACCGCATCACCGGCTCTTCCATGTAGTAGAGCAACCGGCCGGAGAATCCGTGGAGGAGATCGAGGTCCGCCTGGAGTTGGGGTGACAGCGCCCGCCGCGTGTCGACGAGCCAACTATCGAGGCCGCTGCCGGGGACCGCCCGGTAGAGCAGCGACATGACCGAGACGAGGTCCAACGGCAGCGACACCGCCGCACCCACTTGCAGCGCCGGTCGCCCGATGACGAGTTCGCCCATCTTTATGTCCGTAGGTGACGGCCGCGACGGACCAGCCCCCGTCGGCAGCACTCGCGGAAGGCCACGACCCACATGATAGACTCATCGTGATATTAGCATAGTCTACACAAGTTTCCGTCGCCGACGACCACGTTTGCCCACCCGCCCGCAGACTCGCTTGACAGCCGCTCCTCGACACTCCTACGCTGACCCTGTCCTTACTGTCCGGACGGCTCCACATGGTCGACCGGATTCGATGTCCCGGAGCTTCGCCGTGCCGCAGTCTTCGAACCAAACGGAACCACGCCGGCCCACGACCCGGAGTTCGACCCGCGGCCGCAATGCGGTGACGGCGGCGGAGCGAGACAAACCGTTCACCGACGATCCCGCCCTGCTCGCCCTCGAAGAAGACGCCGCCGCCGCCCGCCCCGACCAGCTCCCGCTCTTCACCGCCGGCGCCGATGGCGCGTTTACGCCTCGGCTCGGCGGCCTCTCGCCACTGACCATCGACTCCAGTCTCGATCTTGCCCGGACCTGGTATCGCCGCGAACTCGAACAGGGTCGGCGTCCCCGCAACACGATTGAGTCCTATAGCTACGACCTGTTGGTTCTCGAACGCTACATCGGGCCGAAAACAATCGGTCGCATCGACCGTCGCGATATTTCCCGCTTTCTCGGCGAGGCGACCAGCCGGACCACCCGCAAGCGGCGACTGACCACGGCGCGCCGCTTCTTCCGCTATCTGATCGACGATGCTCGCGTGCTCACCGCCGACCCGACCGAAGGCTACTACCCGCACGCCATCCAGCTCCGCTCGCCGGTGCCGCTCTTCGCCGACGAGCAGGCGGCGATGCTCGCCGCCGCCGGCGGGGACGAGCCGTGGGCGGCACCGGCGGTGTGGCTGATGCTGCGCCTGGGTCTCACGCGTGCCGAGTTGCTGGCGCTGCGGCGGGACCACATCGACCGCACCGACGCCGACCGCCCGGTCGTCTTCATCTTCTACGAGGATGTCACCAGGCAGGGGAAGGAGCGCAAACTCGCCGCTGACGAGTCGTTTGCCGCCCTGTACGACGCCTATCTGACCAGCCGCGAGCCGGTCGACAAGCTCTTCCCGGTCGGCCCGCCAGCGGTCAACGTGATGGTCGAGCGCGTCCGCAAAGCGGCCGGCATCACGAAGGACGTGACCCCGCAGACGCTGCGGCACACCTTCGCCGTCGAGCAAGCCCGGGCCGGCGCGGATGAGGAGCGGCTCCTCAAATTGCTCGGTCTCGCCGACGACCCGCGCAACCGGGCCAGCGTCGAACGCTATCTCAAGCTCGCCGAGCCACCCCTGCCGGCCTCCCCCACCGCTGGTCAACCCGCGCGATCGGTGTCCGACGACGTTGATTAGCGCGGTGTGCGGAAATCGTAACCGGCTCCACCTCGGCGCGGGCCTGAAGACCCGCGCTCAACAAGGGAGCCTCTTCAAGGCTGAGGACGCAACGGCCACGAGCTCTGCCACCCGCTCCAACCTGCCCGCGCACCACCCTGCGGCGGAGTGACGGGACGTGTCGACCGGACAAATCGTCGTCGTCGCGCTGCGGCTGGTGGTGCCGCTGCTCATCCTGCGCCGCCCCCTGGCCGGCGGTATCGCCGCGCTGCTGCTCGATGCGCTCGATGTCGTCATCGTCGAGCTGTTCGGACCGGGTGGGATGGGGCCGCACTACCACAGCCTCGACAAGTTGATGGACCTCTACTACCTGGGACTCGAAGTGTGGGTTTCCCTGCGCTGGACCGAGCGGCTGCCGCGCCTGACCAGCATCGGGCTGTATCTCTACCGCGTGGCCGGCGTGGTGCTCTTCGAGCTGCTCGGCTGGCGGGAGCTGCTCTTCTTTTTTCCAAACCTCTTCGAGAACTGGTATCTCTTCTATCTAATCCGCTTCCGCTTCTTCCCTGACTTACGGCTCGATACGTGGCCACGCGTGGTGGGCTGGCTCGCGCTCCTCTACATCCCAAAGATCGGGCAGGAGTATCTCCTCCACATCAGCGAAGCCCAGCCGTGGGAATGGCTCAAAGACCACCTCCCCGGCATCCGGTGACGCAGGCACGCTCGTGATCGAGTGTTCTCGATGCTCGCGTCGCCACTCGACGTTTGGACGAAATAACTATGTCTTGTACTCATACGGAATCCGGCTGAAAAGTGGCAAAATGGGTCCACCTTTGCGATGCGACGGCTCTGCCGTCGAGCGCTTCGCGCGGGGATTCTTCGGCTGCGGCCCCAGCATGACGGTGGGGAGTATTACATCACTCATCAGGCGGATTCGGTATTGCTCGTTGTCTGACTCCCCCGGCGCAGCAGGCGCCCGGCCAGGTCCGTCAGTTCGGCACGGTGCTCGACGAGCGCCAGCCAGCGCTCCGGCAACGCCCGCACTCCGTAGGCGGCGCCGACGAGCGCTCCAGTCACCGCGCCGGTCGTGTCCGTGTCGCGGCCCAAACCGACCGCGGTCACGATCGCTTCCTCCGCGTTGGGCTGGTTCAGCAGGCACCAGAGTGCGGCCGTCAGGGTGGCCAACACGTAGCCGCCGGACGCCAGGTCATCCTCGGTGAGCGTGGGGACACTCGTGACCGCGGCAACGACCAGCGACTCCTCGATGCCGGCGGTGGCCGCCTCGACGACGCCATCCAACGTGCCTTCGTTCAGCAGATGCACGATGACCTGGTTGAGCGCGACCGTCCCCCACGCCGCACGAGTATCGGCGTGGGTGATCCGCGCCGTGTCCAGCGAAGCGCGTCTGAGCCTGTCCGGTTCCATACGAAAGCGAAGGGCAACCGGGGCACAGCGCATGACCGCCCCGTTGCCTGCCGCGCCGCCGGGCGTTTGCCGGTTGACTCGCTCGCCGGCCTCGTCCCACGGCACACCGTTCGCCAGCAGCGCGAGTGCCGCCCTCGTCGTGGTGCCGATGTCCTTTGGGTCGCTTCGATACCAACGAAGGAAATGTTCGGTGACGGCGGTCATGTCGAGGTGCTCCGCGTCGCAGGCGCGCGCCAGTGCCAACGCCATCGCCGTGTCGTCGGTGGTCTCGCCTGGCCGGAGGTCCCATGGACCGCCACCGACCATATCACGCACCCCGGCGGGGTAACGAGCGCCTATCATCTCCCGCGACTCGAACTCGACGGCGCCGCCGAGCGCGTCGCCGCAGGCCAATCCGAGCAAGCACCCCACGTATCGGTCGATGAGCGAGTCGCTCGCCATCATGGCGCTGCCCGGACATCGTCCAGCGGCCCGCCGAGGGCGGTGATCTCGTGCTCGGCCGCACCGGAGATTCGCGCCAGCGCCACGATCTCCGTGGCGATGTCCGGCACCCAGGCGCTCAACGCGACCAGTGGCCGCGACGCCTCCAGCCACAGCGGGACGGAGGCGGGCCAGATGACCGCCGACTGGCCGGGCGCGAGGGCGGCGGTGGCGCCGGCCGACCGGACGCTGCCCTCACCCGTCAGCACGGTCACCACCCGTGGGCTCTCGACCGCGATGAGCGGCGCCCGCTCTCCGGCGGCGAGGGCGATCCGTTCGAGCGCGAAATAACGGCAGGCGGCGAGGATGTGGCGCCGACCCGCGGTCGCGCGGACCGCGACGGGCGCGATCGGCTCCGGCATGAGTGTGGTGCAAGCGACGGCGAGTCCTTCGTCGATGTGCATCTCGCGCGGTCGACCCTGGGCATCGCGCCGGCCCCAGTCGTCGAGCCGGTAGGTAACGTCGGAGGGTTGCTGGACCTCATAGACCATCACCCCCGCACCGAGCGCGTGGACCGTGCCGGCGGGAATCAAGACTGTCATTCCCGCGCGCGCCGGGATTGCCCGCAGCAGCGTCGCCGCCGAGCCATCCCGCCGCCGGCACGCATCCGCGAAGCGCTCGAAGGGAATGCCAGGTTGCAGTCCAAGGTAGAGGAGCGCGCCAGGATCGGCGGCGAGGACATGCCACGCCTCCGTCTTGCCGAGCCGGTCGAGCGGCCCCGCCGCCGCATCGTCCGGGTGGACCTGAATCGAGAGGTTTTCCGTGGCGTCGATGAGCTTGACCTGCAGGGGAAAGAGGGAGCGGCCACCGGCCGCCGTTCTCCCCCGTGCTCCAAGCCGCGTGGGATCGGCGGCAACCAGCTCGCCGAGGGTTCGACCGGCGCCGATGGTCGCCTCGTTGGCCGTCAGGAGTGCCTCACCGACCTGTACGTCGGGTGGGAGCTTCAGCCCGAGTGTCTCCAGCCGGCGCCCACCCCACGGCTTCACATCCAACCGCGGCGCCACGACCGCCGGGCCCCAGCCCTGCCGCTCACCCGTCATCACCACCTCCCGCCCTCCAAGGGAGCCAACTCAGCCCCGAGTCTTTCGTTTACGCCGGTGTGGCTGAGGCGAACCATTGGTCGCGCCAGATCGTCATTTGGGCGATCTCCGCGGCTTGGGAATCGACGACATTCTGGGCCAGGCCCTTCAGGTCCGGGTGCTCGGCGCGCTGGAGGGCGACTTCGGCCATCGAGATCGCCTCCTGGTGGTGGACCGTCATCTGGTCGATGAACGCTAGATCGAATGGTCCCTCGGCCATGCAGAGTGCCCGTGCGGACGCGGACGCGTCCATCATCTCCATGCCGCCGCTGTCGGCGGGCATCCCCATCTCGGCCATCGCCTGGTCGAGCACGCCCATCTGGGCCGCCATGCTGGCGAGCGGCGTATCGGGATACCAAGCGTGCCGCCAGGCGGTGAGTTGATCGAGCTCGGCCCGCTGCGCGGCGATGATCTGTTCGGCCAGCAGGCGGAGTTCGGGGTGCTCGGCGCGCGCGAGCGCGATCTCGCCCATCGCGATCGCGCCTTCATGGTGGACCGCCATCAGGTCGATAAAGGCCAGGTCAAAGGCCGGCAGCGCGACCGGCGTCGCCGCGGGACTCGCCGCGAGGTCGCCGTGACCCATCCCGGCCCCATCGGCGGCAGGGGTAGCTTCACTCGCGAGAAACTGGCAGGGGTCGGCGCTGGGCGTGCCCTCGTCATAGTCCTGCGTGGCGGCGGCGCTGCTCGTACCAGCAACCAGCGTCAGCAAAACCAGTGTCGCGATCAGGCGCCACCGCCGCATGGCGACAGCGCGTGGGTTCTTGGTCGGCACAATCTGCATAGGTCCCTTCCTGATGAGGCCGTATCGACGACGGTTCCTGTCTGACTACGGGTGGCGATGGGTGTCCACTACTCGCGAACGAGGGCGCCGACGGAAAGCAGCACGATCTGCGCGGCACTGACCGTGTTGGGGATGGAGACCTTCTCCGCCGTGTCGGCGGGCGAGTGGTGGATCGGACTCTGACCGTAGAGTTCCCGCGCCACCATCACGGCTTCGAGCCCCTGATCGCGCAGCTTGTTGTCGTCGGCGACGATCGCGGGGTTCTGGCGCACCATCATGTCCTGGCCCAACCCGTACGCCTCGTTCATCCGCACTATCAGTTCCTCCATCCAGGCCGAGCCGCCATCGGCGTTGAGGATCAGCAGCGCACCTTGCCGCTCGGAGCCGACGGAGTCGATGTTGAAGATCCCCTCATAGGGGATGTCTTCGGCGACGGCGTTGCGTGCGAACGACTTGGTGCCGAGGATGCCGACTTCCTCGGCATTCACGAAGATGATGCGCAGCGAGTGTTTCAACTCGTATCCGGCGAGGATGCGCGCGATCTCCAGCGCGGAGGCCATACCGGTGCTGTTGTCGTCGGCACCGGGCGCGGACGAGACATCGGTCGAGATCGAGTCGAAATGCGCCAGCACACCGTAGATCGCGCTCGGGTCTCGACCGGGAATCTCGCCGACGACGTTGACCGCCAGCAACCCCTCCGGGGTGAGGAAGTCCTCGTACCAGACGGTCAAACCCTCGGCTTCGAGCTGGCGAAAGAGGTACTCAGCGGCCATCGCGTTACCGGTGGAGGTGTAGTAGCGAGTCCCGACACCGGTCCCGTCGTTCGAGCTCATGCCCTGGAGATCGAGGATGGTCTGCTCGATGCGCTCGCTGTCCACCTGTGGCGGGAGTGTGCCGAGATCGACGTTGGCGAGCCGTGGTCCTTCGCCGGCGCTCCCCGGCTGGGACGGTGGTGCTGGTTTCAGCTTCTCGACCCAGATCCCCGCCGCGACGAGGTCCGCCACCCGCGCCGGCACCTTGTCGACCCGGACGATGGCGTGTTCGTCGACGCGATCGAGCACCGTGCCGAAGGCCGCGACCTCCGGCCGCTCGCGCACGCCCGCCGGCAACCGGGTGGCGTAGAGGTAGAGCGTCTCCGGCGACTCTCTGACCATCGTCATCGGCACACCGGCGTCTTGCAGCCGGGCGACGGTCTCCTTCGCCACGACCGCCCATAGCCAGGCGCCTCCCGCATAGGATGGGCGCACCCCAGTTTGGGCGAGGATTGCCGCCACGGGCTCGGTGGTGGGCGCCCGAACCAGACACGCCTCTCGGCATCGGTTCGCGAGTTTCGGCTGCTCCGGTGTGGCGACGGGTGTCCCTTGCGTCCGGGTGGGAGTCACGACGGTAGCGCTCGCCTCCGGCGAGACAGGGAGCGAGCGCCCGGCAACCGTTGGGACGGCATTCGCTTGCTCCGCGGTGACGGTTGGAGTCGGGGTCGGGGTCGCCACGTCGGTGCCGGTGAGCCGGTTGACCACGAAGACGGCGAGCACCAGCCCCATGACCACACCGATCCGCGCCCACGGCAGGCGAGTCGCGCGGCCGGCTGACTCGCTCGGCGGGTTAGCTGGTGGATCGACGGAGGATGGCATCTTGGTGATCTGCTCGCGGACGGGTAACGACGCAACCTGTCGTCACAAATGGTTGAGTGGACGCGCGGCTGGCCGCCTCGAGGTGACGGGTCACTCCCGAAGGCCGACGCCGGATATTCGGTCGAATCGACGTTTTCCATGCTAGCAGACGCCGATGGTGGCCGGCGAGGTACGCGGCTACGGGCGGGCGACGCGCTATCGCCCAGATTACATGTCAGTCGCGTGTCGGTTAGCCCCCAGCCTGTCATTTCTCGCCGATAACTATCACTACGGCTCGAAATGAAGGGCTGGCTGTACGCCAAAGGTAACGCGGTAGTAGTGCGGGCCAGCCTTTCCGGCCCATGCCGAACGGCCAAAGCTTTCTGTGCCTCAGTGTCAACTCAAAAATGAGGGGTTCCCCAGCTTAGGACTCGATCGAGCGCTGCGTTTGGCCGTTGAGGAGTGCATTCCTGGCCGCTCATTGGGCGTTTCCCCTCATATTGGAGGGTGGAAAACGCCGCCGCGGCGGTCATTGTCCAACACTCGCCTTGGCCTCGGAACTGGCGGACTATGACAAGCAGGCCATTGCGTGCTACGGTGGTTACAGACTACGCTCTGAACGTACATGGGGGACCATGAAACGGCAAGTGGGCGGCGAGTCAGAGTGGATGCGCGGCAGCGCGCGTCGCCCAGGCAGCGCACGCGTTTGCCGTCGTTTCCCCTGGTACGGTCCACGATTCCAGGCGGTGGTGGTACATCGGCTGGAACGTGCGCGTGGAGGAGCGGCGAGCGCGGGCTGGCGCGTCGCCGCGTCTCTTCATTTTATTTGCCACAAGTGATACGTCGTTGATTCAGGGACACGAGCGCCGCCGGGAAACCGGTCGACGCGGGACCTGGGGTTGGGGGACTGATGCAGATCCACAAGGCGCGGCGTTCGCGCTCGTTGGGCTCGCTCCACGTTGTTCATCCGGCGCGATCCGCCATCCGTACTAGCCTGGTCGCCTGTGTGCTGGTGATGCTCACGGTGATGGCCCAGTGGAGCGGGGTCGGGCCTGGATGGCTCGCCGACGACTCCGGTGCCGCCCTCGCCAACCACACGCGAATCAAGATGCCCTTCCGCTCCGGGCAGAGCTGGACGATCGGCCAGGGCTACAACACCAGCCCCACCGAGGGCGGCAGCCACTGGAACTGCGACCCCGCCACGCTCATGGACAGCATCTCCCAGACGCACTCCTGCCGCGCGCCCTATCAATACAAGTACTCCCTCGACCTCGCCCGCACCGACGGCAACACCGTCGGCGAGCCGGTCCTCTCCCCGGTCGACGGTACGATCCGCTGGATCGACGAGGCGACCGGCGGCATGTCGATCAACCTCGGCGACGGGTATGCCGTCGCTTTTTTCCACGCCGATCTGGCGGCCGGGCTCACCGAAGGCCAGCCGGTCACCCAGGGTCAGGTGCTCGGGTGGGTGGCGAACTCCGGGTTCGCCAACAATGGCGGTTGGCCGCACATCCACCTCGCGCTATGGCAGACGACCGACGGCGGCAACTGGAGCCGCAACGCGGTCCCCTTCGGTGGCGCGCAAGCACTGGACGGTTTTGATCTGCCCGCGCTCGCCAGTTCCACCCGCAACCAGTACCGCGGCAAGGCCGTCACCTCCACCAACGTCGAGACGTCCAGCGCGCTGCCTCCCGCGCCGACCCTGAAGAGCCCGGCCACCGGGACGGTCTACGATGCTTCAAGCGCCTACGTGACGCTCGGGTGGAACGCCGTCGCCGGCGCCACTGCCTACCAGGCCGTCATCAACGGCACGACCTACGGCCCGTGGCTGACCGCGACGTCCTGGAAGACCAACCTGCTGCCGGCCGGCACCTACAGCTGGCAGGTGCGCGCCCGCAACGCCACCGGCATCGGCCCCTTGAGTCCGACGTGGGTCTTCACCATCGACGACGGGACGACATCGGCCCCCGAACCAGCACCGACCGGCGACCTGGCGGTCACGCTCAGCCAGACGCAGGGCCCGGCGGCGGCCACGATCAGCGTCGGCGGCACCGGTTTCGCCTCGGGCGAGCGCGTCAACCTCCGCTGGGACAGCGCCTCGGCCACGCCGCTCACCACCGTGACCGCCAGCAGCGGCGGCGCGTTCACCGCGCAGGTGACGGTGCCGGACGCGACGCGCGGCGCGCACGCCTTCTACGCCACCGGGGAGACCAGCGGCAAGCAAGCGAGCGCCAGCTACACGTTGACCGCATCGCTGGCGCGCACGCCGACTGAAGGCGTCCCCGGCACGCAGATCGCCGTGACCGCCCGCGGCTTCGGCGCGAACGAGGGAGTCAAGCTCACCTGGCAGAGCGCGACGGGTTCGACTCTCGGCACCGCCACGACCAACGCCGCCGGCACCGCCACCTTGACGATCACGCTGCCGAGCGCCAGTCCCGGCTGGAACGACTACACCGGTGTCGGGCTCACCAGCGGCATCCGCGCCTGGGGCGCGATCAAGGTGCTGCCGAGTGTCACCCTCTCCCCGACCAGCGCGTCGCCGGGGCAGCAAGTGACGGTAACCGCTCAGGGATTCCCCGCCGCGAAGGCCCTCTCGGTCGCGTGGAACAAGACGGCGACCAGCCCCGGCACCCAGGTCTGCTCCGGCACCGCGAGCACGTCCGGCACGTTCAGCTGCATCTTTACCGTACCGAGCAGTGCGGCCGGCGCCTTCCCGGTCACCGTTACCAGTGTTGACGGCACCACCAGGGCGGCGACGCTGACGGTGCTCGGC
>JACDBO010000373.1 GCA_013694885.1 Chloroflexia bacterium
GAACTCGGCCGGTATACAGTGTGGATGAGTCTCCAGGTCGCCAACCAATCACCGGGGTTCAGAGTTGAACTTTACGGTCCAGCTGGCGAGGTTAGCGTCCTGTTCTACTGGCCTCCGATCTCCGGAGATTGTCACGATTTTGGCTGGGGGCGAGCACTATGTCGAGGTGACTGACACGCGAGATCCATGGACCCTCAGATTTGAGCGGCTCTAGCAACCAGGCAGGAGCTAACTAATGCCTTGGGCAGGTGAAGTGCGTGAGGCCAAAGCCACCACGCTGATCTCTGCTGCGTACAAACTCGGCTCAAGCTGGCTGCGCAGGAGCAGCAGTCGGCGGAGTGCGTTTATAGAGCGGCTCCAGACTGCCATGGCCCACTCGTCCGGGAGTTTGCTTCAGCCGGGTTTGCAGGTTATGCGCGGCGGCTTTAGCCCCGCGTTTGGCTACCCCTTCACCGCGCCCAGCGTGAAGCCGGCGATGAAGCGGTCGAGGAAGTAGTTGTAGAGCAGCGCCACCGGGAAGGCGACGAGGGCGGCGGCGGCCATCAGCGCCTGCCAGAAGTAGACATCGCCGCGGATCAACTCAGTGAAAACGCCGACACTCACCGTCTTGTTGCCCGAGGACTGCACGAACGCCAGCGCGTAGACGAACTCGTGCATCGTCAACATGAACGAGAAGATCACCACCGTCAGGATGCCGGGGACCGACACCGGGAGCACCGTCCGCCAGATCGCGCCGAGGCGGGTGTAGCCGTCGATCATCGCCTGCTCCTCGATGTCCCACGGCACACTCTTGAAGAAGCCCATCAGCAGCCAGGTGCAGAACGGGATCGTGAACGTCGGGTAGACCAGCACCATCGACCACCGGCTGTTCTGCAACCCGAGGTCGGCGACCACTCCGGTCAGCGGGATGAAGAGCAGCGTCGGCGGCACGAGGTAGACGAGGAAGATCAGGATGCCGAGGCTCTCGCCCCAGCGCCCGGCCAGCCGCGTCAGGCTATAGGCGGCCGGCACCACGATGATCACCGTGATCAGCACGACGAGCATGGCGACGATGAACGTGTTGAGGATGAACGTCCGGTAGTTGGTCTCGTTCCAGAGCAGATCGAGGTTGGCCAGGGTCGGCGGGTCGTTATAAATGAAGGGATTGTTGTTCGCCCGGTACAGATCGGAGTCGGCCTTGAAGACGGTCAGCACCATCCAGGCGAACGGCAGCGCCGCGAAGAGCGAGAAAAAAGTCGCCACCGCGTAGAGGACGACGCGCCCACCAATCCGCCGCGCGCGGTACTTCCCGCTCCCCTCGGTCTCGTCGATGGGTGCGTGGGCTGCCGAAGGCACGGGCGCGGTGATGCGCCGCGGCGCGGAGTCGGTCGACGTCGCCATCTAGTCGGCCCCCGCGCGACGGGCCAGCCGCAGCATCGCGATCGCGATCGCGATCAGCACCGGCAGCAGGAAGAGCGCGATCGCCGCCCCCTGCGCCAGGCTACCTCCCTGGATACCCTTGAAGTAGGCCCATGTAGCGAGCACCTGGGTGTCGTTGACCGGGCCGCCGCGCGTCAGCACCAGCGAGACGGTGAGGTCGGTGAACGTGAAGACGATGCTGAACAGACTCGCCACCGCCATGATCGGCAGCAGCAGCGGCAGCCGGATGTAGAAGAGCTGCCGCCAGAAACCGGCGCCGTCGACATTGGCGGCGTCCTTGATGTCCTGCGGGATCGAGGTCAACCCGGCCAACAGGATCACCGTGGCCAGCGGCAAGGTCCGCCAGATGTGGACGAGCAGGACGGCGAACCGGGCCAGCTCGGTCTCGCCGAGCCAGTACATGTTGCGCGCCGGACCGAGCGGCGTCTGCGGACCAAGCAAGTCGAGCCGCCGCAGCGCGTAGTCGATCGGGCTGTAGACCGAGTCGAGCAACCAGAACCAGCCGAGCACACCGAGCGCGATCGGCGTCGTCCACGGCAGCAGGATCAGGAAGCGGACCAGCCGCTTGCCCTTGAAGTCGGCCGCGAGGACCAGCGAAAGGATGTTCGCCAGGATGATGACGATGATCTGCGAAATGACGGTAAAGCCGATCGTGTTCCGCAGCGCCTTGCGGAACACGTTGTCGTTGAGCACCGCCCGAAAGTTGTCCAACCCCACGAAGTCGCCGGTGCCGTCGATGCGCGGATCGCCGACCGTCACGTTGGTGAAGGCATAGAGCACCGCGAGGACGAGCGGAAAACCGACGAGGGCGACGATATAGATCACGGCCGGCAACAGCATCAGCGGTCCGAGCACCTTCTCCCGTTCGAGGAAGAACCGCTCGCCCCCGGAGGCCGCTCCGACCGCCGCACCGCCACTGGTCGTCGTGGCGCTCATCGGCCGGGCGCTCCCGAAACAGGCGCCGGCTCCACCTGGGCAGCCCGCGCGAGCTGCCGGCGCAGCCCGCTCTCCCGGTCGAAGATGCGCAGGTCCTGTTTGTGAACTCCGAAGGGCGCGCTGCCGCCGTCGCGCACACTCAGCGGCGCATTCGTGGCCATTCTGGCCACGGCCTTGACGCCGTTGACCTCGCCGTAGACGAGCTTCTCCGAACCGAGGTACTCCTCGCGGGCGTCGGTCAGCGTGAACCGGACGAGGTCATCGCCGCTGCTCCGGCCATCATCGTCCAGCGGAAAAAAACTCTCCGGGCGGAAACCGACGAGGTCGCCGCCGTCGGGGATCAGGTTCATCGGTGGGGACCCGACGAAGGTGGCGACGTAGGTATCGGCCGGTTCTTCGTAGATCTCGCGCGGCGTGCCGATCTGGCGGATGCGCCCCTGCTCGATGACGACGATGCGGTCACCCATACCCATGGCCTCGATCTGGTCGTGAGTGACGTAGATCGTCGTCGTGCCGATGTCGCGCTGGAACTGCTGCAACTCGTCGCGGGCGCTGGCGCGGCGCTGGGCATCGAGGTTGGAGAGCGGTTCGTCGAGCAAAAAGACGTTCGGCTCGCGCACCAGCGCGCGGGCGAGGGCCACGCGCTGCCGCTGACCGCCGGAGAGCTGCCGCGGCTTGCGGTCGAGCAGCCCGTCGATACCGAGGATCAACGCGGCCCAATCGACCTTCAGCTTCAGCGCCGCCTTGTCGACCTTCTGCGCCTTGAGGGGGAAGGCGATATTGTTGTAGACGGTCATGTGTGGGTAGAGCGCGTAGCTCTGGAAGACCATCGCGATCTGGCGGGCGCGCGGCGGCAGGTGGTTGACGAGCCGGTCGCCGATCAGGATCTCGCCGGAGGTCGGTGGTTCCAGCCCGCCGATCATCCGCAGCAGCGTCGTCTTGCCGCACCCTGACGGGCCGAGCAGCACGAGGAACTCGCCGTCGGTGCTGCGCAGGTCGATCGCATCGACCGCCATCACCTCGTCGCTGAACCGCTTGCTCAGTTTCCGTGTCTCAACAACCGCCATAGCTTTGCCTTCGGCAAAGAGGGCCAAGGACCAAGGTTCGAGGGCCGAGAAAGGAACTCGCTCGGCCCTCGGCCCTCGCTCCTCGGCCCTTAATTATTGTCCGCCGCCGATCAGGCCCTCGGTGCGCCACTTCTCGGCGATGCCGTTGAGGGTTTGCTCGGCTTCGGCCACCGCCTCCTGCGGCGTGACGTCACCACGGGCGGCTTTCGCCATCATGTCCGAGAGAACGAAGGTGTTGAAGGCCTCGCCGATCAGCGCGTTCGCCGGGCCCGGCCAACCGAGGTTGACCGTCCAGTCGTTCGCCGCGCTCAGTGGCATGAGCTTGTCGGGTGGCTCGGAACCGGCCGGGTCGTTCTCCAGCCAGCCACCCTCGGTGAAGAGGTCCGGCACCGTGTCCGGGAACGCCGGGAAGTTGTAGAGCTTGCTGTTCTCGCTGGCGGCCTCATAGTTGGCGACGAGGTGGAGCAGGAACTCGCGCGCCGTGTCCTGGTTCTGGGCGTAGGTCGGAATCATCGAAGTGAAGACGGCGTGGCCGTGGGCCAGCGCCAGATCCTGCCCGCCGGGTCCAACCAGGGGCGGACTAAAGAAGATATCGTTGGCCGTGTCCGGCTGCTGCTCCTGGGCGGTGCGGTAGGCAGAGATCGAGTTGAGGATGTACGACGCCTGGCCGGCGACGAGGAGCTGGTTGTTCGAGGCCGCGTTCCAGCCGAAGACCTCCGGCGTCATGCAGCCCTCGAAGAGCGACTTCATGTACTCGACGGCGGCAATCGTCTCCGGCGAGTTGATGGTGACGTTCTCGTTCTCGTCCTGGACGGAACCGCCGAACGCCCAGATCATGGCCTGGGCGGCCATGTTGGAGTCGATCTCCTGGGACATGCCGATGCCCATCTGGACGCCTTGCTCCTGAAAAATCCGCGTCCCGCCGGCGAGCAGCTCGTCGAATGTGGTCGGCCCGTCCGGCAGGTCGACCTGTTCCCACAGGCTCTTGCGGTAATTGGCCGGGTCGGCCGCGTAGCCGTGGGTAAACCCGTAGAACGTATTGGTCGTCGGGTTGAACGAGTTGTTGCGGCACATCTCGAGCTGCTCGCCGTGGCGGTTGGTGGCCTCCGCGACGAGGTCGGTCATGTCCAGCACCGCCTCTTCGTACTGCGGCAGTGAGGCGATGTGCTCGACGATGTCATGGCCCTGACCGGCCGCGATCTCGGCCGCGAAGGTTGCCGCGATGTCGGCGGTGTTGATCCGGTCGAGCTGGATGGTGACGCCGTTGGCCTGCCCCCACTCGTTGAGGAACTGCTCGAACCAGGTATCGAAGCTCGGCACGAAGTGTTGCCACTGGAGGATGCTCAGCGATGTCCCCTGAATATTGACCGTCGGCGTCGACTGGACAAGCGTCGCCGCACCGGCCCCGGCCCGGGTGCCGAGGTAGCCAGCCAGCCCGGCCGCGCCCGCCCCCTTGAGCACGGACCGGCGGGAAAGCGCCGAGGTGGAAAGGTCGGAACGTTGCAGTTTCGGTGTGCGCACAGGTCTCGCTCCTTTGCTAAGACAACTCGCTCCGCGTGATCGGGTTAATCCGCGTGGGGAAACTAAGCACTACCGGCCACAAACTGTCAAGCGCCGCGGGTTGCGAACTGGTCCAGGACATCAGGCTTCGTCAGCATCGAGCTCGTTCAGGAGCGCGATCAGCTCATCGGCAGAGTGGAGCGCATCGGTCGCTGTCTCTGGCAACGTATGGGGTAAGCGGCGTTTGTAGTCGGCGTCGTTTCGTAGGTTTCTCAGAGGAAAACCGAGATTGGCGATGTCTCGGTGCCGTGGATCTATCGAACTGGCGTAAGCGCTCCAGACATGGTGATGGATCGATCCACGCGGCAAGGTCCAACCGGAGCCGACGAGCCGCTCATACGCGATCCCGAGCACCGCGTAGTAAGCGCGACGGATCGCGGAACGCAGGGCAGTCTCGTTGTCTGCCTGACGCCCCAAGTCTCGGGCTACGTTGAGGAATGTTTCCCATTTGAACATATGAGGCTACAGCGCCGCGAAAAAGAGCAGCCAAGGAAGGCTCGGTGTTTGCTCGTACCACCATTCGTGCCACATCCGGTACAGGCGCTCGTGAGATTCCTCCACTGGCATCCCAGTCAGAATCCAGGCGTAGAGTCCTTGATCGCCCTCCTCAGGGTCGGTGTCGAGCGACAGCGAGACCGGCACACCCTCGGCGAAGTAGTGGTCAACCTGCCGCCGTCCCTCGATCAACATCGGCACGAGATCGGGATGCTTCCCGAGAAACGGTACAATCTCGTCCGGATTGCGCAGGTTGTACGCTTGATGCAACTGTCGAAGGTCGTCGGCCGAGACAGCGGATGACTTAGTGGGAACGGCGCGAGCAGACATGGAACCTCACCTCCAGAGATGTGTGCCATTCAAGCGTAGTCTGGATGATGCCAATCCTGCTCACCACGGGTCGCGATCAAGGCCCGCGACCTGCTCGAAGTGGGCGTCACGTGTAACCAACGTCAGTCGATGCTGGATGGCGACGGCGGCAATCCAAACATCGTTCTCAGGGAGAGGACGGCCGAGTAGCCGCAACGCGGTCTTTATCTCACCATACACGCGTGCGGTCGCCAGAACACAGGAAACAATATTCGCTGTGGTAGCGAGGGTTTCCAGCTTCGCAAGATTCTCTTCATACGCGAGTGGATCGCCGAGCTCCGAACCACAACCTTCCCAATACGACCACCGGGATGAAGATAGCCTCGGCTGGCAAACGTTCAAACCGTTGAATAATGGCGGCATCGCCTGCCCAGCCGTCGATAAGGACGTTTGTGTCGATGAGGAACGCTTGTGCGGTGACGTCAATATCGGTTGTTACCACTGCGCCTCGTCCACTCGCTCGCAATCCTCCTCGATGGCTCGCTTCATCTCGGCGAGGTCGTCTGGGCTGAATGCACCAGCGAGCGCCAGGATCGCTCCACCCTTCCCAGTTGAACGTCGTCGGACGGCGAGGGCGCGAGTGAAGTCAAGGACTCGGCGCTGATCATGGCTGTCCAGGACATCAAGGTTTTTTAGAACGTCCTGCTTCAGATCATCGCTACCGCTTTGATGCTCCGACGTGGTCGTGCGCCTCATGGCCAATTCCCTCACCTAATGCACCGGATAGTCGAGGAGGGCGGTGGCGAGGCGGACGATGCCCTCGTGGATGCGCTCCTCCGGTACGGTCGAGAAGCTGAGGCGGAGGACGTTGCGGCGCTCACGGTTCGGGTAGAACCAGTGGCCGGGGAAGAAGATGACACCCCGGTCGGCGGCAATCGGCGAGAACCGCATCACGTCGACGTGCTCCGGCAGCGTCACCCAGACGAAGAAGCCGCCCGCCGGCCGCGACCACGTCACGCCCGCCGGCATGTGCGCCGCCAGCGCCGCCAACAGCGCGTCGCGCTGGGCCTTGTACCGCGTCCGCGCACCGACCAGGTGCTCGTCCAGCCCGGCGACGGCGGTGTGGTAGACGGTGCGCATCATGATCCGGTCGTTGTGGATATCGACCGCCTCGCGGGCGGCCAACATCAGCAGGAAGAGCGCGGGCGGCACCACCGCCCAGCCGGTGCGGACGGCCGGCGCGATCGTCTTCGAGAAGGTGCCGAGGTAAAGCACCTCCGGGGCGAGTGCCCGCAGCGACGGCACCGGTTCGCCGTCGTACTGGAGTTCGCCGTAGGGATCATCCTCGACGATCAGGACATTGTGCAGCCGGGCAACCTCGATCAGCCGCCGCCGGCGGTCAAGC
>JACDBO010000375.1 GCA_013694885.1 Chloroflexia bacterium
GAATGAGGCTGGTCACGAGTGTGGGGTACTCACGCCATTTAACCGACCCGTCTACCCGCATCTGGTCGGCACCTCACGTCCTTGTCCTCTATTTGACTACGACTCGCCGAAAGCGCTTCCGCCCGGCACGCAACAGCACCGCGTCCCTGTTACCAATCACGTCGCCGAGCGGCACATCTACGTCGCCGATCCGCACGTCATCCACCGAGAGACCGCCCTGCTGAGCGAGGCGGCGCGCCTCACCGCGCGATTTGGCCAAGTCGGCACGGATGAAGGCATCGGCCACGGTCAGGCCGTCCTCGACCTCGGATGCCGGAATCTCCGTGGTCGGGATCGATGGATCGTCGACCAGCGCATCTGTGCCGAGCCCGCGGTGCCGGGAAAAGAGCGCCCGAGCTCCTTCCCGCGCCGCTTCCGCCGCCGAGATGCCGTGGGCGAGCGCGGTCGCCTCGAAGGCGAGCACCTGCTTGGCCTCGCGCAGCGCCTCTCCCTGTACCCAGGTTAGTCGAGCGATCAGTTCCTCGGGCAGGAAGGTGAAGAGGCGCAGGTAGGTGGCGACGAGCCTGTCGTCGGTGTTCACCCAGTATTGATAGTAGTCGTAGGGTGAGGTGAGGGCCGGATCGAGCCAAACCTGGAGACCACTTCCGGTCTTCCCCATCTTCTCGCCGGTGACCGTTGTGATTAGTGGCGAGACGATGGCGTAGCCCTTGCCGCCGTCGGCCTTGCGGATCAGCTCGACACCGGCGGTGATATTGCCCCACTGGTCGGAACCGCCCAGTTGCAGCAGGCAGCCTTCTGTCCGGTAGAGGTGGAGGAAGTCGTAGGCCTGGACCACCCGGTAGTTGAACTCGACGAAGTTGAGACCGGTCGATTCCAGCCGCGTCCGGTAGGTCTCGGCGCCGAGCATCTCGTTCACCGAGAAGTGCCGCCCGATGTCGCGCAGGAACGGGATGTAGCTCAGGTCGAGCAGCCAGTCGGCGTTGTTGCGCAGCACTGCCGCGGGATTGTCGCCGAAGCGGTCCCCATCGAAGTCGAGGTAGCGACCGAGCTGGCCGAGCAGGGCCCGGACGTTCCGGTCGAGCTCTTCGGGCGCGATGATCTCCCGTGCGGAGGTGCGGCCGGTGGGATCGCCGACCATCGCCGTGCCGCCGCCGGCCAGCGCAATCGGCCGGTGGCCCAGTCGCTGGAGGTTGGCGAGCATCATGATCGAGACCATGTGCCCAGCGTGGAGCGAGACGCCGGTCGGGTCGAACCCGATGTACGCCGTCACCGGCCCCGCGTCGAAGAGCCGCCGCAGCCCCTCCTCGTCCGTGACATCCTGCACGAAACCACGCTCGCGCAGGTAGTCGAGCGGGTTCCGCCCCTCGGCCCGGGCCTGTTCCGGCGCGGAGAGCGTTTCCTGCCTCTCGTCCGTCTCGATACTGCTCGTCATTATCTCGATCCTGTGCACTCGCCCGTCAAGCTGTAGGACAGGAGTCGGCCGATCCTCCGGGAAGGACGGGATAGCCGCTCGCCGCCATTGTACGAGCTACGCCAGCATCGATCAGGCCGACAATGCCGCGTTCCTCGCAGGCTGACCGAATGAGCGTACCGCCTTACGTCTCACGCACGCTCGTCGTCCTACCCGGCGAGAAACCCCTGGACGATGCCGGGCAGGGTCGACCAGTCGCCCTGGTAGACCCACATGCCGCTCTCGGTGGTGTCGCCCCACAGGTACTCGGTCATCGTGCCGAAGACGATGTCCTCGGCGGAGAGGGTGGAAGCGAGTTCGATCAGCCTGGCCTGCATCTCCCGGTCGAAGTCGGTGCGCACGGCTTCGCGGCCTTCGCGCACGATCTCCGGCAGGTCGGGCAGGATCGCCGGGTCCTGCGCCTTGGCCAGCAAGGCGAGGAGGACGAGCTGCTGGCGCATGACCCGGCCGTCGTCGCCGTCCTGATGGCGGGTGCGGGCGAAGGCCAGCGCATCCTCGCCGTCGAGGTGAATCTCGCCGGCGGGGAAATAGATTTCGCGGTAGCCGAAGTCTTCAGTCGGATACTCCGCGTCGTAGACCTCATACGGGTTGTCGACATCGACGCCGCCGAAGGCGTCGATCACGTCCGCGAAGCCCTCGAAGTTCGTCAGCGCGATGCCGTCGATATCGAGCTCGAAGTTGGCGGCGACCGTCTCGACCGTCAGCGCCGCGCCCGCTTCCCAATCGCCGTCCGCCGCCTTGGAGCCGTGGTCATAGGCGCGGTTGACCTTATCGGTGCCGAAACCGGGGATGTCGACGAGCAGGTCACGCGGGATCGACATGGCGCGCACGCTGGGGGCATCGAAATCGACCCGCGCCACCATCAGAACGTCGGTATTCTCCGGCTGGTCCGGTGTCCGCGTGTCGAGTCCACCGACGACGACCGTCAGCGCCCCCTCGTCTTGCCGCGCCGACACCGGCCGCGCCACCGGCAGGAGGGCCACACC
>JACDBO010000405.1 GCA_013694885.1 Chloroflexia bacterium
GCGGCGCCCTCCTCACGGCATGGGACCGACAGTCGAGCGTCAGTGCTAGCCGCCGAACTCGGCGAGCACTGCTTCGGCGTTGTCGCTGGTCACTTCGATCGTCTCCAGCACGACTTCCTTGGGCGGCTGCTCACCGGCAAGGATCCGCACCGTCCAGTCGATCGCCTCGGCGCCGCCGGTCGGGTAGACGTACGTGGCGTCGAGCCGCCCTTGAATCACCGACTGTAAACCGCCGTCGGCGGTCGGCAACCCATCGATGCCGACGAACAGGATGCTGTTCGGATCGAGACCCTGATTCTGGGCCGAGATGATGGCTGCTTCGGCCATCGGGTCGTTGTGCGCGTAGAGGACGTGAATGTCGGGGTTTGCCTGGAACATGGATTGAGAAACCGGGATGGCGCGCTCGCGCAGCCAATCGGCGTTCTGCTGGGCGACGAACGTGGCGTTAGGGTTGGCGGCGATCCCCTCACGGAAGCCATTGCCTCGTTCCTGCGCCGGTGTCGAGCCTTCGAGACCGCGGATCTCGCCGATGTTGCACGGGTTGTGACCCTGCTCCTGGCACCAGGTGGCGGCGTAGGTGCCGGCCAACCGGCCGATCTCGGTGTTGTCGGCGCCGATCCACATCGTGTACTGGTCGCCGTTGACTCGCCGGTCGAGCACGATCACCGGCACACCCTGGGCACATGCCTTGGCGACGACATCAGTCAACGGCGCCGCCTCGTTCGGCGAGATGATCAGGAGGTCGATCCCTTGCTGCAGGAACGTCTCGACATCGGCGACCTGCTTGGCGTTGTTCTGGGCCGCATCGGCGAAGACGACCTCGATGTTGGGATGCTGCGCGGCGGCGGCGGCGATCTGGTCGTTCATCGCTTGGCGCCACGGCTCGCCGCGATTCGCCTGGGACATGCCGATCAGGTACCTGTCCTTCTGCTCGATCGGTTGGGTGAGACAGGTGTCGCTCAGACCCGCGCTAGGTGACGCCGCGGGAGACGCCGACGGCGACGGCGTCGCCTGCGCGCCGGCTAAGACGGGCAGCGACGAGAGCAGCACGACACCGAACAGTAGCGACATCAGGTGGCGAATTCGTGTCTTCATTCCTGGTTCCTTTTCTCAAGCCCAAGGCCGCGGCGATGTCTGGACTTCACGGGCGCCGCGACAAGGCACGGTGATCAAGGTCGGCACGCGGTGCGGGATCGGGGCGGGGCGCGGGTGGCCAAGGGGTGCTCCTGGCTGACTAGCGACGTTGTCGCTGCAACACGACGGCGATTACGATGATGACCCCCTTGAGGATGAGCTGATATTCCGACTGCACGTTGCGTAGCCCCAAAATGTTGTCCAGGATCTGCAGGATCAAGGCGCCGATCACCGTGCCGGTCACCCCGCCGACACCGCCGGCGAGGCTAGTGCCGCCGATGACCACGGCCGCAATGGCATTGAGTTCGTAGCCGGAGCCGTCGATGTGGCTGCCCTGGTCGACGAGCGCGGCATGGAGGAGCGCCGCCAGCCCGACCAGCAGCCCGGTGATCGCGAAGACCGCGATCTTGACCCGGTCGACGTTGACGCCGGAGAGCCGGGATGCCTGCTCGTTGCCGCCGACGGCGTAGATGTGCCGGCCAAACCCGGTGCGCCTTAGGATGAAGCCGGCGACCAGCCAGACGCCGACGAAATAGAAGATCTGGTTTGGGACGTTGAGGTCAAACACGGCGGTGTTCCCGGCGAAGATGCGATCGAAGTTCGGCGGCGCCAGACCCTCGCCTTCGCCGAACGCGAGGGGTATGGCGTAGCCGTCGTCCCACAGCGAGGCCACACCACGGGCGGCGCTCAACATGGCCAGGGTGGTGATGAACGATTGGATGCGGAGCTTCGTTGAGATGACGCCGTTCAGGAAGCCGACCGCGCCGCCCATGGCGAGCGTCAGCAAGATCGTAAGCGGTATGCCGAGTTCGTAGGTCATCAAGCTCGTCGCTGTGCCGACAGCGCACAGGGCGAGTACCGCACCGACCGACAGGTCGATGCCGCCGGTGAGGATAACGAGGGTCATGCCGATCGCGATGATGCCGTTCTCTGACGCGAAGCGGACGATGTTGAGCAGGTTGCGTGGGTCGAGGAAGATATTCTCCCCATTCCGTATCGGAGAGAGCAGCGCTGAGGCAACGAAGATCGCGAGCAACCCGAAGTAGCTCTGGAAGCGGAGCAAGATGTCCCACGGCGAGAGACCGGCTCCCCACCGTTGGCGTGATTGCGGCTGTGCGTCCTCTCCCATCGATCGTTCCTGTCTCCAGGTCGTCGCATCGTCGCGGTGGGCCGGTTCCCAGCAAGCGCGCCGGCCCGTGGAGTGGAAGTGGTGCTATGCGGCGGCCCGCTGAATCCGTGTGGCGGCGTCCATGATCTTGACCTGGCTCGCCTCGTCTCTGGAGAGCTCGGCGGTCAAGCGGCCCTCGCTGAGGACGAGGATGCGGTCGCACATCGCCAGCAGCTCAGGGATCTCCGACGAAGCCATGATGATGCCGGCGCCCCGCCGCGAGAGCTGGCTGATCAAGGCGTAGATCTCGGCCTTGGCGCCGACATCGATACCCCGCGTCGGTTCATCCAGCAGCAGCAGCGCCGGGTCGGTCAGCAAGCATTTGGCGAGGGCGACTTTCTGCTGATTGCCGCCAGACAGCTTCTCGATCTCGACACCGACGCCAGGCGTCTTGATCTGTAGCGCCTCGATTGATGTGCGTATGGCCGCTCGTTCGGCTCGCTCCTGAACGACGTTGAGGCGCAGAAACTTATCCAGCGCGGCGAGGGTGATGT
>JACDBO010000416.1 GCA_013694885.1 Chloroflexia bacterium
GAATGACGGTGGTCGGCACAGCCGACTACATCCACCGAATTCCGCAAGACTTCGACAACGCGCATCATCACCCATTCCCCCGTCGCTTGACGGTGACAATCTGGCAATGGTAGGGTGTACGTACACTCCGCATCGGTCCCCGCCGACCCACGGGATAGCGTGGATGGTGCCACCTTGTCAGGGGACTACACCGTGCGGACACCCGCTTCCATCGCCGAGATCGACCTTTGCCGCGCTCGTCTCAATCGCCGGGCCGTGCTCAAGGCAACGGCGGCCTTCACCGCGATGGCGGCCACCGGCGGTCTGGTGGGTTCCCGCGCCAAGGCCGACGGTGGATCGTCGCGCGCGATGGAGTGGCACGAGGCGACCTCCGTCAGCGGCGCATCGACCGACACAAACACGATAGGCTTCGCGTCCGATTTTCCGTTCACGGCGGTTGCCCCGCATTGGAGCGGGGAAGTGGACTTCCCGGCCTGCGTCGAGCTCAGCGTCAGCGACGAAGGAGAAAAGTTCTCGACGCCGGTTGTGGTCGGACCGTCCGCCGCCGACGCCGGTCCGCCGGATCGGGACGGCCGCGTCTTCGGCGGTCTGACGCTGACGCGCTCCGGGCGGTTCGTGCGCTATCGGACCATGGATGCCGATGGCAACCCGGCGCGGATCCCCGACCTCGTCTTTACGTGCATCGACGCTAGTGGCGGTCAGGTCGGGGCAGCGGTGGCGCCGCCATCGTTCCAAGCCGCCGCCACCCGCCCACCGATCATCTCACGCGCGGAGTGGGGCGCCGGTCTGGCCTACGGCGGCAAGGATCGCGGTCGGGAGGAGTGGCCGCCCGGCTTCCAGACGGTGCGGCACATCATCGTCCATCATTCCGAGACGCCGAGTTTCCGCGATCCCCTCGTCGAGATCCGGTCGATCCACTACTACCACGCGATCACGCGGGGTTGGGGCGATATTGGCTACAACTATCTCGTCGACTTCATGGGCAACGTCTATGAGGGACGAGTCGGTGGCGAGAACGCCATCGGCGGTCATGCCTATCAGTATGCCCACGGCAGCGCCGGCATCTGCTGCATGGGGGATTTTTCGAGCGCGACCGCCACACCGGAAGCTCTGGCCGGGTTGATCTGGATCAGCGCCTGGGCTGGTCGCAATCTCGACCCGCTCGGACGGTCCGATTTCCACGAGGCGCCGAACCTGCCGACGATCTGCGCGCACCGCGACGTCAATTCCAGCGCCTGCCCCGGTGACGCGCTCTACGGCGACCTGGACGACTTGCGCCGGGCGGTGGCCGAGGTGCTGGCCAGCGGGAACGCGCCGATCCCCGATCCGGGCTACGTCGCTGGTGATGTCGTCGAAGTCAATGTCGGCTCGGCCAACCTAAGGACCGGTCCGGGTACAGGATTTCGGATCAGCGCCCGGCTCCCGAGTGGCACGGTCATGTCGGTGGTGGATGGACCGACGACGGTGGGTGGGTACACCTGGTACCGGCTCCGTGGCGCCGCTGGCGAGGGCTGGGCGGCCACGACCGTCATCTCGCCGAGTGATGCGGTGCCGCCGATCCGCGCCTTCGGCCGCGGCGATCGCGTGTTCGTGAATACTGATGCGCTGAACCTGCGGACGAAACCCGCGCTGGGCGCCGCCGTGCGGGCGACGATGCCGAACAACGCGACCGCGGAAGTCCTGTCCGGTCCGAGCGCCGCGAACGGGTTCAACTGGTATCGCATCCAGAGCGACTATGGGACAGGCTGGGCCGTCGAGCAGTATCTCTCCTCGCGGAGTGGCGGGAGCACATCTCGCTTTTCGCGCGGCGACGCGGTCGAGGTCGCCACCGACCGGCTGAACCTGCGCACCGCCGCCAGCGTCAACGCGGCGGCCATCGCCGTCCTGGCGACGGGAACGCGGGCCTCGGTGATCGGCGGACCACGCACGGCGGATGGATACACCTGGCTCCAGCTCCAATCGCCCGCCGGTTCCGGTTGGGCGGTAGAGAGCTACCTGCGAGGGGCACGGGCGGCACCGGCACCGGCGGCGCGGTTTCGGCGCGGCGAGACGGTCGCTGTCGATACCGATACCTTGAACCTGCGTTCCGGTCCCGGCACCGGTGCCGATGTCATCGCGCGCCTGCCCACCGGCACGCGCGGCAAAATCCTCGACGGACCGAAGCAAGCGAGTGGTTTCGCATGGTATCGCCTCTCGACCCGATTGGGGAACGGCTGGTGCGTGGAGACGTACCTGACCGATAGCGCCGGAGCCGGTGAGTTCGCCGCGGGCGACAACGTCGCCGTCGACACTGATGCGCTGAAACTGCGCCGCTCGCCCGGGAGCGGCGGTGCGGTGCTGGCGGTGATGCTCACGGGCACCACCGGTGTCGTCCTCGATGGGCCGCGGGCCAGCGGCGGGCTGAGCTGGTACCGGATCAGGACGGCACAGGGGAGCGGCTGGTGCGCCGGGCGCTACCTCGCGAAGGCGGCTGCCGCCGCGGCGGCGAGTCGGAAGGGCGACCAGATGATGGTCACCTCCGACGGACTCCGGCTGCGCGCATCCCCACGACTCAGCGCGAGCGTGCTGGCGGCGCTGCCGCAAGGCCGGCAGGCGGCGGTGGTCGATGGACCGCGTTCCGCCGATGGCTATACGTGGCTGCGGATCGACACCCGCGAGGGCCGGGGGTGGTGCGTCGCGGAGTACTTGAGGCGCACCGGCAGAAGCGGCCCTGTGGTCGGTTCTCGAGTGCGGGTCATCGACGGTCAGCTCAACATGCGCGCTGGACCGGGACTCGCACGGAGCATCGTCGCCGTGCTCCCCGACCGGGCAGTACTCGAAGTGGTGGCTGGGGCACGACGCGCGGACGGTCAGGTCTGGTGGAAGGTATCCAGCAGCCGGTACGGGACCGGATGGGTCGCCGCCGCGTTTTTGGGGACGGCTTGAGGCCGGCGCTGAGGAAGGCATCTCGTTGCAGCGATCGGCGGTGGGCGCGTATAGTTGGGCGGAGTTGATGACCCGTCCGCCCCCGCGGTGCGCAGACGCCGTAGCGGTGACGGGTGTTTGTGTTGGGTAGCGTTGAGGCGTTCGCGCCATCCCTCCCGCTGGAAGGCAGTCATTCATGAGAATCGTGCTCCGCAAGGATGTGCCAAAACTCGGTGAGGCCGGCTCGGTCCAGACCGTCGCCAATGGTTATGGCCGCAATTACCTGATCCCGCAGGGTCTCGCGGTCCTCGCCACGACGGGCGAGCTGAAGACCGCGGCCACGAACCAGGCAATGAAGGAACGCAAAATCGCGCGTCAGGAGAATCAGCTCCAGGCGCTGGCGGACAAGATCAATGGCCAGCGGATGACGTTCGTGGCGCGGGCTGGCGAGCAAGGGCGGCTCTACGGGTCGGTCACGGCCGGCGACATCGCGGAGCGCCTGGCTGGCCAAGTCGGTGAGGCGATCGACCGGCGCCGCATTCAGCTCGACGACCCGCTCCGCACGGTGGGCGAGCACAAAATCGTCCTCCATCTGGTGGGCCGGTTGCGACCAGAGATCACTGTCGTGGTCGAGGGCGAGCAGGTAGACGGGACGACCGAGGCGGCCGCGCCAGCCGCACCCTCCCCGGCCGAGAGCGAGGACGAGACGGCGGAGCCAGACGGCTCGAGCTAACGTTGGCCGGGCGGCCGCGATGCGGCGTCCGGTCTCTTTCAGCGGATAGCCGCCCCCGCCGGCCCGTCGCATCAGAGGGAGCCCTCTGTATGGACACGGTCGTGGAGCGGTTGCCGCCGCATAATGTAGACGCCGAACAGTCGGTTATCGGCAGCGTGCTGATCGACCGCGATGCGATCATCCGCATCGCCTCCTACGTCAAGCCGGATGACTTCTACATCTCGGCAAATGGGCGTATCTACCAGGCGATCCTCGATCTCTACAACCGGCGCGAGCCGACCGACTTCATCACCCTCTCCGACGAGCTGGAACGGAAGAACCTGCTCGACGAGATCGGCGGGATCGGCTACCTCTCCTCGCTGCTGAACACGGTCCCGACCGCCGTCCACGTCGAGTACTACGGCCGCATCGTCGAGCGCACCGCCACGCTGCGGCGGCTCATCGACGCGGGCACCAGGATCGTTGGCATTGGGTACCGGGACGACGTGCCGACGGAGGAGGCGCTCGACAGCGCCGAGCGCACGCTCTTCCAAGTCTCGCAGCGGCGCACCACGCAGGATTTCGTCTCGATCGCCGAGGTCCTCGATCGCTTTTTCGACCAGATCGAGTATTTGCAGCAGCACCGCGGCGATGTCGTCGGCGTGCCGACCGGTTTCGCCGATCTCGACCAACTCACGGGTGGACTCCAGCGATCCGACCTGATCGTCCTCGCGGCCCGCCCGAGTATGGGTAAGACGGCCCTGGCCCTCGGGCTCGCGTATGGCGCCGCGGTCCAGCACGGCAAGACGGTCGGCATCTTCAGTCTCGAGATGTCTGCTGAGCAATTGGTGCAGCGGTTGCTCGCCACCGAGACCGGTGTCGATTCGCACCGGCTCCGCCTCGGCCAGATCGACGACAGCGAGTGGGAACGCATCTCACGCGCGCTTGGGCGGCTGGCCGAGGCGCCCATCTTCATCGACGACTCGGCGAACGCCGGGGTGATGGATGTACGGTCCAAAGCGCGTCGGCTCCAGGCCGAGCACGGGTTGGACATGGTGATCGTCGACTACCTCCAGTTGATGACCGGGCGGCGCAGCGACAACCGCGTGCAGGAGATCTCGGAGATTACCCGTGGACTGAAGGGACTCGCGCGGGAGTTGAATGTGCCGGTCATCGCACTCTCGCAGCTCTCGCGCGCGGTGGAGTCGCGCGCGGATCACCGGCCGATGCTCTCGGACCTCCGCGAGTCCGGCTCGATCGAGCAGGACGCCGACATCGTGATGTTCATCTTTCGCGACGACAAATACGATGAGAATAGCGAGAAGAAGGGTATCGCCGAGATCATCGTCGCCAAGCACCGCAACGGACCGGTGGGGTCGATCAACCTGCGCTTCTTCGAGCGGACCGCCCGCTTTGCCGATCTCGAGCTCTACCGCGAGCCCGAGGGATGAGACCGATGACCTCCGACGAGGCGCGCACCGGCGAGCGGCGGTTCCCCGGCTTCCTGGTGGCGACGACGCCGACGGTCGCGATCCCGCTCCCGTTCTTCACCGACGTGCTGCCGAATATCCGAAATCTCGAAGAGCTGCACGTCACGCTGGCCGTGTTCCGCCAGGCCAGCGAAGGCGGCGGCCTCGATGCGCCGCTGGCGGAGCGGGCGATCTTCCGCGACCGGCTGCTGCGCCAAGCCCTGCATCGCGAGGGCAGCCCGCGCGAGCCGCGCGATCGGATCGCCGGTGGGCTCGATCTGGCTGTCGCCCGCGGTACCCTGCTCCGCTTCACGGCCACCGCCGGGCGTCGCCAGCAGAGCTGGTACTATGTCAACACGGCGGTCAACAGGGCAGCCGTGTCGGCGATGGCCGAAGGGTTGGCGCCGCCACCGGCGGTGCTTTGGGACGAGGAGATTGCCCCCCGCATTCAGGTCGACCGGCCCAACCTGTTCCGCCTCTATGAGCAGAATATCGGCCCGCTGACGCCGTTGCTCGCCGATCGGATGATCCATGCGATGGAGGAGTACCCTGTCGATTGGATCGAGGAGGCCATCGAAGAGTCGGTGGCGTATAACAAGCGGAGTTGGCGCTACATTCAGCGCATTCTGGAACAGTGGATGGCTCAGGGTCGAGCTGGCCGCGAGTCGTAAGGACCGGTAGTCATGAAACGAATTGGCGATGTCGTGCGCGCGATGCCGATTCCTCCACCGAAAAACGGCACCAACGGTCAGATCCGGATCACCCGCCGGGAGACGGTGCAGTGCCCGATCTGCCAGGACGCTGGCTACCTGCGCGCCGAGGTCCCGGTCGGCCATCCCTCGTTCGGGCGTCTCTTCGCCTGCGAGTGCAAGCGCCACGATCAGGATGAGCGGCACGCCGAAGAGTTGCGCCGGCTCTCGAACCTCGATGCGTTCGTCGAGCAGACGTTCGACGACTTCGACCTCAGCATCGACGGCGTGACGGAAGCGCACCGGGCCGCGCTCGACTTTGCCGACGAACCCGCCCATCGCTGGCTCTTCCTCTCCGGCCCTTGTGGTGTCGGCAAGACACACCTGGCGGTGGCGATCGCCAAACATGCCATGCGCTGGCACCAGATGCAGGTCTATTTTGCCGTGGTTCCCGATCTGCTCGACCACCTTCGCGCCACGTTCGATCCCCGCTCCGGTACGGCGTACGACGAGCGCTTCTCCCTGATCCGGTCCGCCCAGCTGCTGGTCCTCGATGATCTTGGGACCGAGAATGCGACGCCGTGGGCGAAGGAGAAGCTCTATCAGATCATCAACTATCGCTACAGCGAGCAGATGCCGACGGTGATCACCTCCAACGCCGACCAGCGCAAGGTGGATGACCGGATCATGTCGCGGATTCTCGATCACCGGCTGACCCAGTACGTCGAGATCGACGCCGAGGATTTCCGACGCCCGGGCGAGCCACGTCGTGCCCGCCGACCCCGCCGCCTCTAAAATGAAACGCGCCGAGTTCTGCCTTGGTGCTCGTGAGATTCGCGAGCGGTTCTCACTCGCCCTGGACACGGTTAAGATGGACAACCGCGGCACCTACTGATAGCGCGGTGTCGCTATGCTCCTTGTACACCGAACCAGCGGCCAGCCTAGTATGCTCGCGCTGTTCCTGGTCCCCAAATTCGACGAGAAGATTCCAATGTCCCGATCATCACGCCCACGTCGGACTGTCTGACTCGATGAGCGAACAACAAGCACATACGTGCTCTCAAAGCAGGAGTTCTCATGAAAGCGATGGTCTACACAACGTACGGATCACCAGATGTTCTTCAGCTCAAAGAGGTGGAAAAACCTGCGCCCACGGACGATGAGGTACTGATCAAGGTCCAGGCAGCATCCGTCAATAGATCTGATTGGGAGGGACTGATCGGCAAACCGTTGTATGCCCGCATAGGGGGACTTCGAAAACCACGGCGCCAGATCCTTGGATCGGACATAGCCGGTCGAGTTGAAGCGGTTGGCAAAAACATCAGGCGGTTTCAACCAGGGGTTGAGGTGTTTGGGCTCCTGTGGGGATATAAGGGCGGCTTTGCCGAGTATGTCTGCAGGCGTGAACGAGCCTTGGCGCTGAAACCAGCCAGTATGACATTCGAGGAGGTAGCGGCCATCCCGCAAGCGGGAGTGATCGCCCTGCAAGGGATTCGCGATAAAGGACAGGTTCAGCCGGGGCAACAGCTCTTGATTAATGGCGCGGGCGGAGGCGGCGGTACGTTTGCGGTGCAGCTTGCCAAACTCTTTGGGGCTGAAGTGACCGGGGTGGATAATACCGCCAAGCTGGACTTTATGCGCTCGCTTGGCGCCGACCACGTCATTGATTACAGCCGGGAAGATTTCACCAGGGATGGAAACCAGTATGACCTGATACTCGATCTTATCGGGCATCGTTCGGTGTTCGCCTACAAGCGGGCGCTCAAGCCCAATGGACGTTACTTCTTCGTCGGAGGCTCTGTACCCACACTTTTCCAGATTCTACTACTGGGACCATTGATGAGACGAACCACCGGCAAGAACATGCGCATCCTGGCGGTTCAACCAAACCTGGAGGACCTGGTCGCTATAACGGAGCTTTGTGAAGCTGGCAACGTCGTCCCTTTCATTGACAGGCGGTATCCGTTGCGTGAGGTTCCCGAAGCGCTCCGATATCTTGGAGAAGGACACGCCAAGGGAAAAGTAGTAATAACCCTGGAACATAACGAAACAATCTGACAAAGCGCCGCACCCGACCGCTAATCCGCCGTGCTTCATAGCGGTGGGTGAGTCTGGTCGATTCTCCAGAATCAAGAACCCGCGGCGCAGGGCCGGTGGTACACTTCCCACTGCGTTCCGCACCCGCCCGCTGAACTCGTCGCTCCTGGTGCTCTCGATGTCGAACCTCGGATGGCTCCTGACACGCCTGACCGACCCCAGGGTTTTGCTGGACATCCTGGTCGTCACCGTCATCATCTACTGGCTCCTCCGCGTTGCCCAGGGCACGCGCGCACTCCTGCTCATCCGCGGTATCGTGACCCTCTTCGCGTTCCTCTACTTTCTCGGTTGGACGCTGGAGCTCAACACGCTGAACTGGTTGCTCGGGCGGACCTGGCCGGCCCTCCTGATCGCGATCCCGGTGATCTTTCAGCCCGAGCTGCGTCGCGCCTTCGAGCAGATCGGTCACACGGGATCATGGCTGCGCACGCCGTTCCCCGGCCAGACGGGGCCGGATATGGAGCAGGCGGTCGATGAGATCGTGCGAGCCGCCGGTCAGCTCGCCCGGCTCCGCTACGGCGCGCTGATCGTCATCGAGCGCGAGACCGGGTTGCTGGACTATGTCAGTAGGGGCGTACAGCTCGATGCCCAACTCTCGCGCCAGCTGCTGATCAACATCTTCTTTCCCAATTCGCCGCTGCACGACGCGGCGGTGATCATCTCCAACCGGCGCATCCTCGCCGCCAGCGTCGTGCTCCCGCTGACCGACAACATCTCGGCATCGAGTCAGCTCGGCACGCGCCACCGCGCCGCGATCGGCGTGACCGAGGAGTCAGACGCGTTGGCGGTCGTCGTGTCCGAGGAGACCGGGCAGATGTCGGTGGCGCACACGGGGCGCTTGATCCGCAATCTGGATCAGGACCGCTTGCGCCGGGTGCTGCGAACGCTGCTGCGCCTGGACCGACCACCGAGCCAGGGACCGACGATGTCGGGGCGGTTCAACCTGCCGACCTTCTTTCACAGCAACGGGGTCGACCGGTCGCGGCTACGGTCGGAGCGACGGAGCCGTCAAACCGCACGCACCTCCTGACCCCGGCGCCGGGGAAAGCGGGCGTCAGGGAGCCAGTCTTCGATGTTCGATCAACTGAGGGAGCGCATCACACGCGAGCACGTCGTCTGGTTCGTCGTGTCCTTTGTGCTGGCGACCATGCTGTGGGGATGGGTGACGGACCGTCAGGACCCGATCCAAACCCGCCGCTTCGCTGACATCTCCGTCGAGGTCCCACCGCTTTCTAACACGTTGCAGGTGGTCAACGAGCTGCAACCCGCACTGGTCGAGATCACCGGTCCGCGATCGGTCGTCGAGGAGGTCACGCGGGGGGAGGTCGCGGCGTCGCTGGACATGAGCGAGATCACGGCACCCGGCACCTACAGCGTGCCCGTCGAGGCCACCGTTCCGGAAGATGTGCGGGACGCCAGCGTCGAGCCGCGAGAACTCCAGGTTCAGGTGGAAGCAACCGCCAGCCGCACCTTTCCGCTGACGATCGAGCGGCCGACGGATACCACCGATCCCCGGAACGTCAGCACGATCACCCCGGATGTCTCCGTCGTGACCGTGAGTGGACCGGCGCCAGCGGTCGGCCGGGTCGACCGTGTGGTGCTGCCGATCGACCTGGCCCAGAACGCGGCCGACTTCACCGCCAGCTTCGAGCCATTGGCCGTCGATGCGCAGCGGCAGCCAATCAGCGATGTCGAGGTGTTGCCGCAATCGGTCTCCGCGTTCGTCCAGGTGGAGACGCGAGGCAAGACTGTGTCGGTCGTCCCGCAGACCGGCGGCTCGCCGGCCGAGGGCCACTCCGTTATCCAGCGCACGGTCGTACCGCAGGCGGTTGTGGTCGATGGACCGCCCGACATCCTCAACGACTTGTTGTTCGTCGAAACGGCACCGGTCGATATCAGCGGTACTACGGAGTCGGTGATGGAGCGGGTCGAGCTGCGAGGGCTGCCCACCGGCGTCACCGTGGTCGATCCCGCCGCCGGGACGGTTGACGTGACGGTCGTGATTCAGGAAATCGGGGTCGAGCAGGAACTGACCGACCAACCGATCGCGCCTGTCGGCCTCGGTGCGGGACTCACGGCGCGCATCGAACCCGAGAACGTCACGGTAGTCATCGACGCTCCGCGCGACATGCTGCGGACGATGGGTGCTGGCGATGTTCAGATTCGGGTCGATCTCACCGGCAGCGGACCGGGTTCCTATGAAATCGCACCGGATGTTCTGGTGCCGCAGGGTGTCACCTGGATCGGCACGACGCCCGAAACCGTGCTGGTCGTCATCGGGCCCAGCGCGACCCCGGGCAGCGGCACGGCGACCCCAGGTCCGCCGTAGCGCCGGTGTACAGGGTGCAGGGACCGCGCCCGGGTCTGGTTTGTGACGGCGGCGCGGGGGAAGCGACGGCTCCGCCGCCGAGCGCTTCGCGCGGGGATTCTTCGGCTGCGGCCTCAGAATGACGACGGTGGGGTTTGCCCAACTCATCAGCCGGATTCCGTATGACGGGCGATGTACGACACCTTCGCTGTGACACACTACCCAGCAGGATGGGGAGCACCTTGCTCAACCAATTATGGTGATTCCATTACGCACGAAGCCCGCTACGTGCCGTCGGCGCCCTGGGCGACGCCTTCGGAGGAGGAGATGGAGAAGTCCATCTCGTGGGCGAGCAGGATCGCTTCCGCGACTTCTTTCATCGACTTGCGTGCGTCCATGCTGGTGCGGCGAATGCGGTGGAACGCTTCGGCCTCACGGAGTCCATGGACTTCCATAAGGACGCCCTTGGCGCGCTCGACGACCTTGCGGGTCTCGAGGGCTTCCTTGAGGCTGCCGAGTTCCCGCTCGAGGGTCGTGAACTCGTCGAATCGGGCGCGCGACAGCTCGATCACCGGCATGAGTTCGGCTTCCCGGAACGGCTTCACGACGTAGCCGACGACGCCGGCTTCCCGCGCCCGCTCGACCAACCCTTGATCGGAATAGGCGGTGAGGAGGACGACCGGGGCGATCCGCTCGCGGGTCAACTCCTCGGCGGCGGAGATACCATCGAGGTCGGGCATTTTGATATCCATGACCAGGAGATCGGGGCGGAGCTTGCGGGCCAGATCGACCGCGGAGCGGCCGTCACCGGCTTCGGCGATGACCTCATAACCGAGGTGCGTCAGCATCTCCCGGAGGTCCAGGCGGATCAGCGACTCGTCATCCGCGATGATGATACGCCACCGCTTCGCGGTGTTTGCTGGTCCTTGTCTCATCGTCGCCCGTCCCCAACGTCCCAACGTCACACGAGTTGCCGTTTGCCAGCCGTTTTCGTCGAGTGACGCGCGGAGAGGATCGCGGCGGCGCGTACCCAGTGGGCGGTGCCCACGCTGTCCTGGTCGGGGCGAGAGGATTCGAACCTCCGACCACCGGTACCCCATACCGGTGCGCTACCGGACTGCGCCACGCCCCGAAAGCTTCCGCGCCTCGATTATACGGGAGGACCGGCCTCACGGCAATTGAGCACGGAGCGCGGCAGCCGCCGGATGGCTCGCTCCAGTGGGCCGGCTTGAGGCGGCGCGGGGGAGCGCGGCATTGCTCCCCCGCGTTTCGCCGCCCAGCCGAAGTACCTAGTTGACCGTCGCCTTGGCGCCGGCTTCTTCCAACTTGGCGCGCGCCGCCTCGGCCTCCTCCTTGGTGACACCTTCCTTGACCGCCTTGGGCGCGGAATCGACCACGTCCTTGGCTTCCTTGAGGCCAAGGCTGGTCAGCTCGCGGACAGCCTTAATGACCTGGATCTTGTTGGCGCCGACCTCGGTGAGGACGACGTCGAACTCGGTCTTCTCTTCCTCTTCGACCGCCGCGCCGGCGGCAACACCGCCCGCCGCCGCGCCGACGGCGACCGGGGCCGCAGCGGAGACGCCCCAGCGCTCTTCCAGCGACTTGACCAGGTTGTTGAGGTCAAGCACCGTCATCGATTCGAGTTGTTCGATCAACTTCTCCGCGTCCATCCGTGGTTCCTCCATCATCAACGCGCACCTCTCAGTGTCGCAGACGTATTCAACAAATCGGCGGGCCGGCTAGTCAGCGGCCTGCGCCTCTCCCTGCCCTCCGCCGAGTTGCTCGGCCCGAGCATTCATCAGG
Organism: Chloroflexia bacterium; assembly: GCA_013694885.1. Lineage (GTDB taxonomy): Bacteria > Chloroflexota > Chloroflexia > Thermomicrobiales > UBA6265 > JACDBO01. Next base: position 11,983 of record JACDBO010000416.1, read on the forward strand.
TACGCGAGCGACCGGGACGGTCCACTCAGCACACCCACGGTCCGCGCCATCGGTGACGCCAGCAGCCCAACGAGCTTGCCGACGAGTTCATCGCGCGGCGGCAGACTGGCGATGGCCTCGACATCCTGGACGCCGAGCACCTGAGCGTTCATCACGCCGGCCTTGACTTGCAGGATTCTCGACGAGCGAACGAAGTCGCTGATCGCCTTGGCCGGGGCAACCACGTCGCCGAATGCGAACATCAGCGCGGTCGGACCCTCCAGCGTCGGTGCCAACCCATCGATCCCCGTCTGCTCGGCGGCGATCCGCGTCAGCGTGTTCTTGACGATGTGGAACTCCGCGTCGAGTGGGAGAAGGCGTCCCCGCAGATCTTGCAGCGCTGTGACCGTGAGACCGCGATAGTCGGTCAAGATCGTCAACTGCGCGCGCGTGAGCGAGTCCTTCAACGCCTCTATGGCCGCGGCCTTTTGCGCGGTCGGCATCTGTATCACCTCCCTTCTGTCATGCGATGGCGGTCGCGCCGCCCGCTACTTGAAGACCCTGACAACGACGAGCGCCC